>JBAXWR010000405.1:0-5476 GCA_037128295.1 Mariniphaga sp. | reverse complement strand
ATTTCATAAGTTGCCATATCGGTAGTTTTACAAGCAACAAAGTTACATTTAACAAAACAATGACAAAATTTTATTGTACTTTTTATTGTTTGTGAAAAAAATTGAAGCTATTCCCGATGACGAAAACATACCTGAATGGCACAAAGCTATATTGGACCAAAGATTACAAAGTGAAAGCGAAGATTACCTTGATTGGGACACTGTGCAAAAAGAAATAAAAGCAAAATATGGCTTATAGAATTTTTGTAATGCATTATAATTTAAGCAATTGCATCAAATCCCCCCTGCCCCCCTTTTCCAAATCCCCCTTGCCCCCTTTGAAAAAAAGGGGGATCGGGGAGTCCTTCAAACATAATTTGTTTCCTTTAAAATGTTTTCAAGAATAACTTGATCGAAAGGGCTAAGCAGTTTCATTGATCAAATTCACTGTATGGCAGGCAACCAACGCGGCAGTTTCGGTACGTAAACGAGAGTTGCCCAATGATATTGGAACAAATCCCTCATTAATAGCCATTTCCACTTCTTCGGTTGAAAAATCCCCTTCAGGGCCGATCAGGATCAGGACATCTTTCCCTTGGACAACTGCATCACGTAAAAGCTGTTTCTCACCTTCGTAACAATGGGCAATGAACTTTTGTCCGGAGAAAGAACTTTTTATGGTTTCTTTAAATGTTTGAAGTGGGGTTAAAACCGGCAAATAGGCTTTAATGGATTGCTTCATCGCCGAAACCATCACTTTCTCCAACCTTTCGGGTTTGATCTCCTTGCGTTCAGAATAGCGGCATAAAAGTGGGATTACACGATCAATCCCGATCTCTGTTGATTTTTCGAGGAACCACTCAAAACGGTCAATGTTTTTGGTTGGGGCTACTGCCATTGTCAATTGAAAATCGCGTTTCCCATAATTGCTTTTCCGGTCAACAACTTTCAAGGCACACGCTTTTGGATGGGCGGTAACGATTACGGCTTCACAAAACAGTCCTTTGCCGTCAATCAGAAAGAGTGGGTCACCCTCTGTTAATCGCAAAACCCTGACACAATGTTTGGACCCCTCTTCGCTTAAACGGTAGGTATCTTCTTTAAGATCTGGAGTATAGAATAAATGCATTGAGAAATTTGTTAAATCGTGAATTTTAGTGAATTATGTAAAAAATACTGCTTATCTCATTCATTCAAGTTCACTATTTATTAATATCCACATTTTTATAACACGCTATATATTAAGTAATTGTGTTTAAATCCCCCCTGCCCCCCTTTAGAAAGGGGGAGTCGTTCAAACGTAATTTGTTTCCTTTATCATGTTTTCAAGAATGACTGGAACAAAAGGGATATGCTGTAAAAAAAAAAAGAGTTAGGAATAAAGGAACCTTTTGATTTTTTGGGTCGGGGTCCTTTCAAAAGGTACGGATTGAACAATGACCATCTGTACCTGCGAAAATTTACTGACATGGGCGTTGACATATTGCTGAAGCTCATCTACAAACTGTTGCAGAATTTCATCCAGCTTCTCATTGTAAACTTCTGCCTGATCGCGCAATGACTGGAATTTGGCTTCAAGATCTTCCTTATTGAGCAAGACCAGTGCAACCAATTTGCCCTTTCGTTCAATCACCAATGATTCAACCACAAGCCTGAAATTATTGATCACCGATTCAATCTCCTCAGGGTAAATATTTTCTCCTGAAGCACTTACGATCATATTCTTCAATCTACCCTTAAATGCAAGGTAACCTTTTCTATCAAAAAGGCCCAGATCGCCTGTTTTAAACCAACCCTCGGGAGTTATCACCTCTTTGGTCAACTCCGGCTCTTTAAAATAACCTTTCATCAAATTTTCACCCTTTGCCCAGATCTCACCTTGTCCTGTTTTTGGATCAGGTTGATTGATAATGAGTTCCACACCTGGCATTGGAGGTCCTATCGTTTGCAACCGTGAAACTGTGGGTCCTGCACCTGCAAGTAGTGGAGCTGTTTCAGTAAGGCCATATCCAATCGAATAAGGGAATTTTGCTTCCCTCAGAAATTTCTCTACTTTCCCATCCAATTTGGCACCACCTATCCCAAAGAAATGAACCTTTCCCCCAAAAGTCTGCATCAGTTTTTTACCAGCTATCCGGTTCAGTAAAATCCTGATAGGCAATATCTTATACAACATCTTGATTAACAACCCATTATTAAACTTAGGTTCTATTTGTTTCTTATAAATCTTTTCGATGATCAATGGAACAGAAAGTATAACAGTTGGTTTGACGGTTTGCAAAGCAGGAATCAAAACTGCAGGAGTTGGTAACTTCTTCAGATAATGGACAGAAGCACCAAACATAACCGGTAAAATAAGCCCAAGTGTATTTTCATAGGTGTGCGATAGCGGCAACAATGACAAAAACCGGTCATTAGCGGTAATTATCTGGATCAACCCACCATGTTCGGCATCCCATACAATATTTTTATGGCTCAGCATCACCCCCTTTGATTTTCCTGTTGTTCCGGAAGTATAGATGATTGAAGCCAAATCATCTTCCTGAACATCAAAAGACTTTAAACCACTTTCCAAATTTGTCTTTGCTGTATCTTCTAAGACCGAAATGGGTTTAAACGTTTCGATATTGATTATAACCGATAAAGTGGGATTTTTGAATTCCTTGATTTTGGAATATAGGCCATCGGAAACAAAAATAGCTTTCGCTTCTGAATGAAGAAGGATATTGGAAATTTCGTTCACCGAAAAATCGGGGAGAATAGGCACAGCCACCGCTCCCATTGTCGTGATGGCAAAAAAAGCAATTCCCCAATTTGGCATATTGGAACTCAGGATAGCAACTTTGTCACCATTTGAAATGCCAAATGCAATCAACTGATTAACAACAACTTTTATTACACTTTCAAGTTGATTGTAGTCCCTGTGCTCTTCTCCTACAAAAACAAGCGACTGATGTTTAGCGTATTTGCTGAAACTGTTCTCCAGCATCGAAGGGATGGTGTATCTATTTAACATTTACTTTTTTGTTGTTACTCAACACAAAGATAACTATAACTTTAAACATAAAAAACATAAATATGGAGCGTTTAATAATTCAATCAGCGAATCAAAGACTGTCGAGCTGCCAGTAGCCAGAAGCTAGGAGCCAGTAGCCAGTTACCAGCCGCCAGCCTCTAGCTCTTCTCTCCAGTAAACTGATCCTCCTTATTTTTAAACAATACATTAAAAGTAGTAAGACTTCCATAAATTCGTGTGATATACTGCTCAAGATCAAACTTTTCCTCATCAGTGAGGTTACTCGAATTAATTCGTTGTTCCATCACCCTTACCCTATCGCGGATCATCACAATTTTATGGAAAAAGGTCTCAACCGGAATTTCCTTCTCCTTCAAAGCCTTGTCGCCAGGGTAAAGGACCATCCGGCCTCCAGTCCATTTCTGACCGAGTGGGACTGTCTCCTGGACATCGCTGAAACGGCGCAATACCCTGATCAGACTGGTCTCCATCTTTTCGTAGGTCGCCAGGTCCGAAGGCGTTTCCACAGCTTCGATCACTTCAAGACCTTCGTAATCGCGCAATATCTTCTTCACACCATGCTCAATAAAACCAATCTCATAAGCATCGGAACGTATTTGAACGATTACCCCTTTGCCCATTTGCGGATGCCTGACCCGTGAACCTACACCCAATATCCTTTCTGCCATCTTCGTAATTTTTAAAAATTGTGTTTATTACAAATGTAGGGAATTTCTATTTCCCCGAATCGGTCCTGATTGATTTAAATTCGGAATCATTATTCCATGATGGCCATTCCCTTGAGTTGGCAAGGTCCACTCCCACCTGATAAAGCAGTTTGGCATCCTGGACAATGCCACTCAGGTCATCCGTAGCGGGATGGTATTCATCAAAAGGAGTATGATAGGTCTGCTTCCAGTATTGATCTATTTTCTTTAGTGTTTCGGTTTTACCATATTTTTCAGACTCAACATAACCTTTGGCATAGATGGCAGGAACCCCTTTCTTCACAAACGGGAATTGATCAGATCTGAAGAACATCCCATTCTCCGGATTGGGATCGGGTGCCAGGTATCTCCCCTGATTATCGGCAGCTTTTTTGACCCAATTATCCAGTTGCGACTGGCCACTGCCATAGAGCATGACATCATTAAACATCCCAAGGAAAAGCATAACATCGGTATTGATGCACGCCACAGTTTTGGACATCGGGAAAAAAGGATGGTCCACATAATAGGAGGAACCCAACAAACCCGACTCTTCGCCGGTAATTGATAAAAATAAGATAGAACGCTCAGGTGCCTGGCCACTTTTAAATGCCCTTCCAATTTCGAGCATCCAGGCCACAGCACTTGCATTATCGGTTGCACCATTATATAAACTATCCTTCTTTACAGGAGTCCCAACCCCCAAATGGTCCCAATGAGCGGTATAGACAATCACCTCATCGGGGTATTTGCTGCCACGGATCAGTCCGCAAACATTTCGTGAAACATTTGTATCGAAACTACTCTTCATTCCTCCGGATACTTTTACAGGTAATTGAAAAGGTTTAAAATCCTTCTGAATGGCCATCTCCTTCACCTGTTTCAAATTCATACCACAAGATGTAAACAATTGTTCAGCAGAACTTAACGAAATCCAACCCTCAAAGGCACACCTGTCCTGATAATTATTTTCAGGCTTTAAATACAATTTGGTCGTTTCACCATTGTTGCGTACAACCGGCCATGGATAACCTGCCGGACCTGTTTCATGGATGATCAGGCAACCTTTTGCACCCCGACGTGCCGCTTCTTCAAATTTATAAGTCCAACGACCATAGTAGGTCATCGTATTCCCTTTAAAATAGGTATCCGACTTTCCATAACCGGGGTCGTTCACAAAAACGAGGATGGTTTTCCCTTTAAGGTCCATACCCTGAAAATCGTCCCTGCCATATTCAGGGGCGGTAATCCCAAAGCCGGCAAAAACAAGATCCGACCTGTCCAGTGTCTGTTCCGGTTCAACCCGTCTCGAAAAAGTCACATAATCGACAAGCTTGCTCAGTTTCAGGTTGCCTTTTGGTGTCTCAAAATCAAGGGTTTGGGATATTTTAGAAGTAACTGCCAGTAATGGTACTTCCTGGAAGTAACTACCGTTATTGGCGGGTTCAAGCCCTATTTCTTTCATTTGAGCGGCAATGTAATTAATGGTGATCCCCTCGGTTGATGACATGGGCATCCTGCCCAAATATTTGTCGGAAGAAAGCTCTGCAATATGTTTCTCAATATTTTTATACAGTATGGCGTCCTGACCAGGATATTTATCGACAGAAGTACAAGAACATGTAAGAATGAGACTTAACAAAAAGAGGAGATTTTTCATTACCGGAATATTTTATGATGAAAACAAAAATTAAATTTTGGACTAAAGTAAACAATTTATAATTTTCCCATCTTCTTATTTTTAATTAAGTTTGCGCTCCGTTAAGGAACACGA
>JBAXWR010000404.1:0-5538 GCA_037128295.1 Mariniphaga sp. | reverse complement strand
AGAGCACGACCTTGCCAAGGTCGGGGTCGCGAGTCCGAGTCTCGTTTCCCGCTCAATAAGAATGCCCAGGTGGTGGAATGGTAGACACGTTGGACTTAAAATCCAATGGTCATTGCGGCCGTGCGGGTTCAAGTCCCGCCCCGGGTACTTATTAACCTCTTAACTATTTGATAGTTAAGAGGTTTTTTATTTCTACCCTATCTTGATTGTATTGTGTTTTGGGAAAAGGGATTGAATTTTTTATGTTTATTCCTTATTTCTAATATTTTATTTCCGACTGTTTCATACTGTGCTTTAAGTGTAGAGGTAGTTAAAAAATAACTATTACAATGTTCTAACCTTCGCCCCAAATTGTTGATGTTTCTTATGCATCAATATAAACATCTCAGTTGTTGTTAATTTGGACCTCTTTTTAAAAGTGTCAAGGGAAATTACCGCAAATAACTTATTCTTTTCGGACATTTCAAATGGAAACGACACTCCTGACGTCATGTAACAATCCTTTATAGGAAGCAACCGTGAGTAAAATATCAATCCATAAGTTGAAGAATGAGATAAGTTTATATCCATCAAATTAAATTCAGAATGATTATTATCTAATAAATCGCACAAAATCATTGTGTTACTTTTAGGGTCTATGGTTTTTATCTCAAAAAGGGAGGAATGAAAACTGAGTATACCTTTCATGTTCTCTTTTTCCTGATCGGTCAGTTCAAGGTTGCTGTTTGAAAAACGTTCAATGATCCTGATATTTCCTTTAAATCTTTCAAAGATGAAAAACTCAGTCAAAATGTCAAATTCCTCATCCGAATCAATAACGAGACTATTGTTGCTCCAAAATCCAAGGACCTTTGCAGCATAGTTCAGTTCTTCCTTCTTTTCTAAACAAAAAAAGTCTTGCTCGTCTAATCATTAGCTGTTTGCCGATTAATTTATATTCTTTCTCTTTCATTTAATTACAATCTTCTTGGTTTTTAATATCTTGTCGTTTACTACGACCTTTAGTAAATACACTCCCTTTGGAAGACCTTGACTATTAAGTGTATATATATTGCCCGAAATATCGGTTTCCTTCCTGACCAATTGTCCGATCGGATTGTACAATTCCAAAGTATGGTTTTCATTTGTATTCTTAAACCTGATGGTTGTACTTTCCCGAAAAGGATTCGGCGAAACTGTGATTTCGCTGTCTGTTAAATTTTGATCAGAAATTCCTGTGGCAGTGATGTCCCCCCATTGCAACCCGTGGCCAAAACTGGCGATCCATATCTTGTTCTTGTCGAATGGGTTATAAAATACCCTTTCCGGGACACTAAAATCGTAATTGGCTACCTGAGTGATCGTGGGTGTGGCGGCATTGATGTTTGTACTGTGCCATAAACCATTTCCGTGAGTGGTGATAAAAAGTTCACTGCCATTATTGGGATTAAAGGTGCAACTGCTGACATCAACTCCGGCAAGTATTTTGGTCCAGGTTGTCCCTCCATTGGTGGTTTTGTACAATCCACCCATGTCGTTCCCATTACCTCCCCATCCACTATAGACGCATGAATACCAGGTGTTTTGAGTGGCATCGTTAGGATCAAGTACAACATCGTGGCACCAATATTTTTGGTTTGCACCTGATTTATCTGTCCAGGTGGAAGTTGCTGTCGAATACAAAAAAATGCCCGAACTTGCAGTGAATGCACCTGCCGGGTTGCGCCTACCAGAAAAGGAACAAAGAAGGTTTCCGTTGTTCAAAACTGTCATGGTTGCCGGATGCCCTTCGGTTCGAGGTGGGGCAGCGAGTTTTGTCCATGTGGAAGAAGCACCAAGGTTCAAATTGTTCGTAACATAAATACCGCCCAAACTGCCTCCATAATTGATCACGGCAGCATACATTCGGTTGACGTTGTTGGGGTCGGTGGCAAGCCAATAAACAGGGTGGGCAAAATTGTGGAGTGTTGTCCATGTAGCGCCATTGTCGGTCGATGTGATAACAGCTCCCGTTCCGGCGTCAAGGGTGGCATCCTGTAAGCGATAGCTTTTGTACATGTCATGAACAGAGGAAGTTGCAGCATACAATGTTGTGTTGGAAACATTCTTTACAATATGGTACATCGTGTTGATTGTAGCTGCCGTATAATCGAATGCCCAGGTCAGACCGGCATTCTTGCTTCGGATGGCAAAAATGTCGGTATAGGCGGCAAACATTGTGTTGTTATCAGTCCAATTCAGGAACCATGCAGAAGTATTTTCACATCCTATGCTTTTGTAATATTTCTTAACCGGTGTATTGGCCCCTGCAACATTCTGGGAGGTAGGGTCAACATATGCCTGTGTCCAGGTTGTTCCACCGTTGTTTGTTTTCGATGCAAAGGACATATCGCTGATTACCAATATGTTTTTATTGGTTGGCGAGACAGCGATTCCGAAAAGACATTCAGGATATCCCCATGTTTTATCTCCACCTGTACCGCACCAACCGGTAATCAGGTTTTGATTGCTGGCAGTATTGAATGTTTGGGTCCAGGTCCATGTTGAGCCGGCAGTGGTGGTTTTCATCACATTTGGTTGCCCGGTGGAACTTCCCCCTCCAAGATAGACAGTAGTGATGTCGTTTTCGGCCATGGCTACAAACATCAAATAATCTTTGGCAATGTCGATCCCCGCGGTTCTTGATGTCCATGTGCCCGAAATGTTGTCCATTGAATAGACTCCACGAATAAATCCCCAGTAATCAGTACCTGCCAACCCTAAATAGATATTGCTTACAAGTCCGGTAAGGCAAACAAAGCGTGTGGTGGTGCCAACCTTGGCGGCTGCGAAAGAGAAGATTCGTTCATTGGTTGGAAGTCCTGTCGTCGTTAAAGTAGTAAAGGTCGTGCCATTGTTGGTCGAATAGATTATCCCGTCGTTTGAGCCGATGTAAATATTGGTTCCATCAAAGAAGACCCCACTTATAATGTTGCCGGCACCATTGTCAATGGCCTGATGGATTCTTGTGAACGTTGTGCCACCATTGTTGGAAAAATAGATGGAGCTCCAATCGTTGATGAGCACCCGGTTCGGATTGTTGTAATCCGCCCAGATGCTGTAGGTCTCGTTGGTATCATCAGGGTTTCCGGTTAGCTTGTTCCATGTCTTTCCACCATCGGCACTTTTGACCGGCAAAATGGCATTGTTCGCGTAGTTGATGCTATAACGTGTTGAAGTATTCGTAAACCGTACTACACTGTTTCTTGACGCCACCAACTGGCGAAAATCGACAATCGTGTAGCTCAATCCGAAATCGGTGGTGTGGAACAGTTCGCTCATATCGCACGCCACATAATATTCGTTTGGGTCGGCAGGATTGATGGAAGGTGAAAACATCGAACCACCACCGCCGATGCCTGTGGTGTTCCACGTTGTTGGAACCTGTGAATTAAGATTTACGAATTGGAAACAGATAATTAAGAGTAAGATGAGCTTTTTCATGGGATTGATATTTTACCTTTTCACAAAGGTAAATAAAAATAGAAAATAGAGTTACTTTCATTTTAAAAACACCGTCGGGGGCTTCGCACACCGACGGGTTATTAGAATGTCAAACCTTTCGTTAAATAGGTTCGTAGTTAGACTGTCACTTTTAACGTTCCAGCACGATTTATATTAGGTTATGGTGACCGGGTGAGTGATTTCAGGGATAGCCCTCAACCGGTCACTAAAATGAAGTCGGACAGTTGTCCTTGAGTGCATCACAAAGTTTTAAATTTGAGGGAAGATTACAAACAACATAACAGCACTTTCTCACTAAGGACCTGTCATTGCGCAGAGTGCGACACAGGTCTCATTTGGAATTCAAAACAAACTGCACACTCCAACGCAATCCCATCCTAAAAAGCACTATACCAAAAACATTGTAAGAACTTCGCCTCCGACTTTTAAGAGTGTTGCCAGTTCCGTCCGAGTTTACATTGGCTCTTTTCCCAACATTCGATCGCGGACGGCTTTGAGAGGTTGCGCCCTGCCCCTGGGTTGCGCGGTCCCAGATAGTTTTGTGCATTGACAGGGATTTGCTTCGGAACCGCTTACCCAGGGCTATTCATGTTTATCCCCGTTCGGGGATGGGATCTGAGAAGGATTTTTAATATGAGTCTGGAACACAGCCTAAAATCGGAATAGCACGGTTTGGGGACGATAGGGTCCTTCGATTTCCAATCGAGATGATTTAAGCGATTGGAAATCACTCGACTCACAGGCTCTATCCAAGATATTTGCGAATTTTAGGGGCAACTGCTAAAACCTAAAATGCCTTTAACCGTTTCGATAACAGCTAAGATCTTTACCTAACCCAATTCTAAGGCCTTGGGAAAAAAGTGAACCAGATTAACATTTACAACAAAGTAATCCTATTCTAAGAATTACTTTGCCATAAACATAACTAAAAAACTTTCTCAAACATTGGATATCTTTTACAAACACCTTTCCCCATCCATTTGAGGATCTCGTTCATTATTCTAAGCCGCCAGCCGCCAGAAACCAGCTGCCAACCACTTTTCCTTAATATCCTGATTTACTTGCATCTGCAAACCATGACAAAAATTAGGTTTTTTATATTCTTTATTGCTAAATTTGCGCAACTTAAATAAGATTTTTTCAGCGATTAAAAACGTATTTCAAAACAACTTAAAGTACTTTAAAATGAACCGATTATTGACACTTGGAGCTCTTATCGTTTTAGCAGCCTGTAATACACAACCTAAGACCGAACAGGCAAAGATTGAAACCGTAAAATTGGAAACAACAACAGTTTCTGCCGATTGTACAGGAAAGACCACTTCCGCTTGTGCCGGATGCCCTGAAGCAAAGGGTGGCAAAGCTTTGGTTGTAAGTGTTGACTCTGTCCAGAAGAATCCTGAAAAATATTTTGATCAAAACATTGCCCTGAAAGGTCGTGTCGTGCATACCTGCAAGGTTAGCGGTAAGAAAATGTTCCTGACAGGTTCTGATGAAAATCAGTTGATCAGAGTGAATGCAGGTGATAACATCAGCCGTTTCGACGAAAGCCTTCAGGGCGAGATAGTGATCGCGATGGGTGTCCTTACACCAGTTGTCGATGAGACAATGGAGAAAGATTCGACAGGGAAAGTTGCCTGTGTCACCGAAGGTAAAGCAAAACAATACGTACTGGCTTGTTCAACTTTCGAGGTTGAGGCAAAAAAATAAAGTTTCCTATCAACTCTTTTAACCATGTCTGCTTTGTTATTCGGTAATAAAGCAGACATGGTTTTTATTTAAAATATTATCGTTCAATTAATTATTCATGAACATATATAAACTCAACCGGGTACTCCACCGCGATTTTGGATATTTTTTCGCTGCAATGACATTGATCTATGCCTTATCGGGGATTGCCCTGAACCATCGCAAAGACTGGAATCCCAATTATTCGATCGAACGGTCGGAACATATGATAAAGGTTCCTGCGGATTTCCGTAAAGATGAAAAAGCAACGGTGGTCGAAATCCTGAAACAAATCAACCAGGAGAAGAACTATAGGCAATATTACTT
>JBAXWR010000403.1:0-5606 GCA_037128295.1 Mariniphaga sp. | reverse complement strand
ATGCTCAGCATGGTGATGAATATCCTGGATGTTTACAAATACGAAAACACTGCATTAAAAATCAGGATGGAAGCCACAAATCTGAATACTATAACAGTGGAGTCCTTCAATGACATTAAATTGCTAGCTCAGGAGAAAAACCTGAATATCAATGTAATTGCAAATGTTGACTATGTCCTGAATGTTGATATTGAGCTCGTGCAAAGGGTATTCTCGAACCTTCTTGCCAATGCCATAAAGTTTTCGAAAAGTGGCGGAAATATAGATATCATTTTCACTGAAGCAGAACCCGGTTGGCTTAAAGTTGAAGTTGCGGATAAAGGCGAAGGCATTGATCCAACGGTTTTACCTTTGATTTTTGACAAATTCAACCAGGCCGAAAAGAAAAAATCGGGATTGGCCGGTTCAACCGGATTAGGTCTTACATTTTGTAAGATGGTGGTTGAAGCACACGGTGGAAGCATTGGCGCAACTTCCGAAAAAGGTGCCGGTTCAGTTTTTTGGTTTACCCTGCCATTGATCAAAAAACTGGAAAACTTTGATTCATTGGCCCTAAACACTCAGATTCAGAACAAACCTGAAAAGTTGCAGTTCGATAAAACAGCCCTTGAAGAACTCACGCCCTACCTGTTGAAACTCCGGAAAATGGAGGTTTATTCGGTAAGTGAAATTCATGCCTGTCTTAAAAGTATTCCCGGTTCAAAAGATGCAAACGTACAGCTTTGGAAAGATCAGGTTTACCACGCTGTTAATTCGATGGATAGCAGCTATTATCATTCGCTAATAAACAAATTATAACACATGAAGGAAAGAACCATTCTTATTGTTGACGATCTTGTCGAGAATCTTCAGGTGATCGTGTCGATATTTGAGCAAAACCGCCCCGACCTGGTCATTTATCAAGCCAACACCGGAAAAATGGCTATGGAGGTGGCACTTAAAATTTTGCCCGACATGATCCTTACCGACTGGGACATGCCCGCAATGTCGGGTATTGATCTGATCCTCGAATTAAAAAAATACAAAGCTACCCGCAATATCCCTGTGATTATGGCCACCGGCATGATGCTTTCGCCGGTAAATCTCAGGGAAGCCCTTGAAGCAGGAGCCGTTGATTTTTTGACCCGACCCATCAATACAGTCGAATTGCTTGCCCGTACCCATGCCGCAATGTTAATATCGGAGCAGCATAAAAATGCACTGGCCGAAAAGGACAGGCAACTTGCCGAAATTGCGCTGAACATCACCAAAAACGATGCTTTTCTGGTAAAATTTAAAAAACGGATGGAGGATTTGCTCCCCTATTTACCCGACGCTCCTGCAACCTCTAAAGAATCAGTATCAGTGATGATCAGCGAACTTGACGGACATTTAATTCAGGATAACTGGCAGCGTTTCCAGCTATCTTTTGAAGCCGTCCACAGTGGTTTTATCCAAATTCTTGCCGAAGCGCATCCCGAACTTAGCCCCGCTGAGGTTAAACTCTGTATCTTCCTGAAATTGGGAATGAACACAAAGGATATTTCAAATTTGCTGTACATGACCCCTGAAAGTGTTAAAGTTGCCCGCTCAAGGCTCAGGAAAAAACTCGGGCTCACGCTAACCCATAATCTGCACAATTACCTCACAGCCTTTTGAATAGCGCGGAAATGCACACAAATTACCTGCTTTGCAATCTTGAGTATACTCTGAGAAGCCCTCTTCTGCCACAACTTGTCCCGACTTTTCAGCAAAGACACAAGGACACTAAGGATACACTAAGAATATGATCCTGATATTTAGTCCTTTGTGAAACCTTTGTGGCTTAGTGGCTTTGTGGCATATATTGTTTTTTCCCTTTTCGGAGTGTACTCAATCTTCAAATTTTCAAATTATCGCTTTTTCAAATTGTATCTCACCTCTCCTCCGTTTTCCCTTCTCCGGTCTTCAGTCCCCCTTCTCCATTTTCCCTACTCCGGTCTTCAGTCTTGTTAACCTTTTGCTATCCTTTTTCCCCCACCTTGTTAACCTTTTGCTATCCTTTTTATTGCTATACCTCTGTTTATGGTTCGTATTTTTGCCACTGACGGAATATCCGGACAAGATACCCCGGCAAGCGGCAACATTGTAAACAATTACGGCCAAGCATAGTTTAAAGTATTCAATATAAAACAAATGTGATAATGAAAACAACGATCAGGATTAAAATGACAAAAGCAATTTATGCAACAGTTATACTGCTGCTATTTGCATGCAGCGTGTTTGCCCAAAGTGTAGGCATCAACGCCGATGGTTCAAGCCCCAACAGCAAGGCCATGCTCGATGTAAGTTCAACCACCAAAGGCTTGTTGCCTCCACGAATGACTTACGCGCAAAAGATCGCCATTACCAGCCCTCCCGCAGGATTGATGGTTTGGTGCACCAACTGCGGAACTTTTGGCGAATTGCAGGTTTTTAACGGAGCTGCATGGACAAACCTTATCGGTGGTGCGGCGTCGGGTAGCGTACCCGGTGCGCCAACTGGAGTTTCGGCCACAGCTGGAGATGGACAGGCATCGGTATCTTTTACCCAACCTGCTTCCAATGGTGGTTCACCCATAACCACATATACGGCTACTTCTAATCCAGGCAGTTTTACCGGGACTTTATCTCAGGCAGGAAGCGGAACAATAACCGTAGCCGGGCTGACCAATGGCACCCCTTACACTTTTACCGTTAAGGCTACCAATATAAATGGCACGGGTGCGGCAAGCGATCCCTCAAATTCTGTAACGCCCGCCACAGTACCCGGTGCGCCAACAGGAGTTTCAGCAACAGCCGGAAATGGACAGGCATCGGTATCTTTTACTGCGCCTGCTTCCAATGGCGGTTCACCCATAACATCCTATACGGCTACTTCTGATCCAGGTAATATTACCGGGATTTTGAATCAGGCAGGAAGCGGAACAATTACAGTCTCCGGGCTGACCAATGGAACAGCTTATACTTTTACAGTTACAGCGACCAATTCAAAGGGTACAGGTGCAGCAAGCACAGCTTCCAATTCGGTAACGCCCGCCACGGTGCCCGGTGCGCCAATTATTGGTACGGCCACATCAGGTACCGGACAGGCATCGGTACCTTTTACTGCTCCTGGTTCCAATGGCGGTTCAACCATAACATCCTACACAGCTACTTCAACACCTGGCAATTTTACCGGCACATTGACACAGGCGGGTAGCGGAACCATAACCGTAACAGGGCTGACCCCTGGCACAACGTACACTTTTACCGTCACGGCAACCAATGCAATTGGCACGGGTGCAGCAAGTGCAGCTTCTAATTCAGTAACGCCAGTGGCATCATTGGCTATCGGCCAAAGTTACGGGGGAGGAATATTAGCTTATATTTTGCAACCAGGCGACCCGAATTACATATCAGGAGAAACTCATGGTTTAATAGCCGCTACTGCCGATCAGGGTGGACCTGAATGGGGTTGTTATAATACTTCAATTTCAGGTGCAAAAGGTACTGCATTAGGCACAGGCAGGCAGAATACAGTTGACATCCTGGCCGGGTGTCCAACTACCGGAATTGCAGCAAGGCTGTGTGACGATTATTCAATCACCGTTGATGGTACTACTTACAGCGACTGGTATTTGCCGAGTAAAGATGAGTTGGCTAAACTATACGCGATGAAGGTACTTGGATTTGGCGGTTTTGAAAATTGGGACTATTGGAGTTCCTCCGAGTGGGATGTGAGAAACGCGTGGTACCATCGCTTCACGAATGATTACCAAACGGGCACCGGTAAGAGCAATTGGTGCTTAGTGCGTGCTGTGCGGTCTTTCTAATTATCCATTTAGCTGTTTTGCCACAGTGGAATAGCCCTTTCGGATTATTTGAGAAACTGGTTTTCTTTTAAAAATTTAACTTTTCATCTTTTAAGACAAACAATATGAAGCAGACATTATTGACACTTTCGCTGGTTTTATGGGCAGTAGCCTCTCAGACACAGGACATTTACAATGACAATGCCCGAATTGTGAGCGAAATCGGCACTTCGTGGGTGGTTTCGGGCGGCAACTTTACCTTGACCAGCACCAACGCTGTCAATCCCGCCACAATGGACAACCTCAAAATCGAGTCTGGCGCTTCACTCGCGCTTACCTCTGCCTCCTGCCTTACAGTTACCGGCACTTTGGAAAATGGTGCGGGCATCACCGGTCTGACAGTCCCAAGCGATGCCACCAATACCGGTTCGTTGATGATTTTGGGAAGTACCACAGCATCGGGCAAGGTAGAAAGGCACCTGACCGCATCAACATGGCATGTTATTGCTGCCCCTGCAATCGAAAACATCAATACATTTTTAAACCGGAACCTGGTGATTCCTAAAATTGTAGGTGGTCCGGATAATAACAGATTGGGCATGATGGATTACAATACAACTGGCAATGCCTGGAACAGGTTTTTCCCCATCGGAACAGATGAATCCGGTGTAAGCTTTCTGCCAGGGCAAGGATTTATGGTACGTACCGAAACACCTGTTTCACTGGATCCTACTGTTTTGAATTTCAAAGGAACGCTGACTGCCGGTGCGACAAATGTAACTGTTGCTACGGGCTGGAACTGTATTGGAAATCCATACACCACGGCGATACTGATCAGCAAAGGCAACAATGCCTTCTTGACCGTAAATGGGTCAACCAAATTGGAAAAAACAGATCCGGTCCTTGAACCAAGCCATTATGGTGTCTATTATTGGAACGAAGCTGCTGTTCCTGTTCCCAAGTACGATATTGTCAATGAGGCCAGTGGCGCTGAAACTTATGCACAATCGGGACAGGGCTTTTTTGTAAAGGCCAAAACAGGGCTTGTTACATCGGGAGTTGGGCGAAACAATTTTGTGTCGTTTACCCCTGCCATGCAGGTCCACAATACAACTTTGGAATTTAAGGTTGCCACGCTCCCTTACCCTTCCATTAAATTGATGGCAACCAGCAATGAAGCAAAAGCTTCGACCGACATCAAGTTTATCGATGGCATGTCAAACGGTCTCGATATCGGTTATGATGCAGGAATCCTGAAAGCAGGTGCAACATTTTCGGTCTATACAAAACTTGTCAAGGACAACGGTGTAGAGTTCCAGTTACAGTGCCTCCCAAACACCGGTTTTGGTCAAATGGTCATCCCGGTTGGTATCGATTCAAAAACCGGTGGCGAAATCGTCTTCTCTGTCGAAACTGTCCAACTTGAAGCTGGTTGCAAGGTAATCCTCGAAGATAAGCTAACTAACACATTAACAGATCTTTCCACAAACACCTATAAAGCGGCAGTTGCAGCCAATACTGCCGGCACAGGGAGGTTCTACCTTCACACAGGCGATATTGTGAGTGGCCTCGAAGACCAGGTACTCGCAGATGGCAGGCTAACTGCTTATGCAAAAGGCAATAAAGAAATCAGGGTGATTGGCGAAGTTGGAAACGGTGCGGTTGCTACGTTGTTCAATGGTTTGGGCAAGGTGGTGATGACAAAGAAATTGGGTGCCGGAAGCTTAAATATCATCGGCCTTCCAAACCTAAGTAGCGGACTTTATTTGCTGAACATCAATGACAAAGGCACGACCCAAACAATTAAGGTGATGG
>JBAXWR010000402.1:0-5616 GCA_037128295.1 Mariniphaga sp. | reverse complement strand
ACTTTATGCTTTTACCAATACCTATAAATGCCGTTTTATCAGTATATTGACCCCTGTTGTCATAACCAAAACGCGGAAAACTTCTTGAACCCGTTTTATGGACCCTCATTGTTTCGGCCCAAACCAATTTTTCCATTTCAAATTCCTGGTAATAATCGCAAGCCCTGAGTTCCCACCAGTAATCGCCCTGGTCTGACCTATTCTCTGCTTTTTGTTTGTAGGGCAACAGGTGCCTCGCAATTGCCGAATAATTGTTGGCAATATAATCCCATGCTTCATCATGTAAAACATAACCATATCTCGGCATAGGCTCTTTCAATCTATCAGTTTCATCGTCTGAATCTTGGGTCAAATTTAATATCCTTTTGATTGTAAACCCCTTTGGGAAAAATATCAACCACAAATCTTGAAAATTCGTCGCATATTTTTCAATATCCCTTCCCCTTAGTAACGGTTTCAAAACGTTTATACTATTTGGATCCTTTAAAACCAATTCGTGTTTTGTCGGATCGTCAATAATAAAAACTTCGTTGAGAGCTGTTTTTATCCCATAATTAATTTTAAGACCCCATTCTTCAAGAGGTTTTCCTATTGATTTTAATTTTAGCTTGACCTTCTCCCTTTGGTCAGTTGTTACACTCCAGTATTCTTTTGATGATAAGCTAATTGGATGAATATTATCAGCCACGAATTGAGATAATTGTTCAATATTAAATTCATTGTTTGCCAGAACTCCTTGTGCAATTCCAGAATTTGGCTGTTTCAGATAACTTAAAATGTTTGTGTCGACACTTGCATTTTCGAAAACCTGATACCAACTAAAATCTATAAGTAATTGAGGATTTGTATTCTCTAATAAAAATTTCCTTAATTCTTTGCCATAGTTCGCCCTCAACCACTTATTGGAAGTAATAAAGGCGAGCCTGGCATTGGCTTTTAGGATCTTCTGCCCGAATTCATAAAACAAACAGTAGATGTCGCCGGATGTATTGAATGTCGAATATGATGTTTTGTAATAGCTGTTTTTGTCATCTTTTGCTAAAGAGATATATGGTGGATTCCCTATCACTACATCAAAACCAATAAACTCACCCTCGTCATCGAGTACTTCCGGAAATTCAAAACGCCATTCCATGGTGTTCCCGAATATCGTCCTTAATTTTTCGGCATATTGATTTTCCAGGGTAGCGACCTGATTGGTCAATTGTTCCGTTTCTTTAAGCCACTTGTTTTTTTCCTCTTCCGAATAGAAGAAAGAAAACTGCCTGTTCCCTAGTTTGTCTTTCACTTCCTTTAACTGCAAAAATTGCTTATCGCTAGAAAAGGTGAATTTTTCAAATTCCATCTTTAGGGTATGGATGGTCTTCCGAAAATGATCCTTCGATTTTTTATCGGTTGTATTTTTATAACCAGCAACCAAAACCTTGTAGTTTGCGATCAAACCTTTTAAATAGGGGCGGTCTTTGGCAAGAAGTGGGGTTTTACTGTCAAAGGCAAAGCGGCTGATCAACGAATTGCCGCATTTGATATTGATGTCGATATTAGGCAATGTTTCCAGCCGCATTTCCGGACGGTAATAGGAATTTTTCAGCAACTCGACCCACAACCGCAAACGGCATATCATCACCGATTTAGGATTTAAATCGACACCAAACAAGCAATTTTCGATCAAAACCTGTTTTTCGTGGAACAGTGACTCCTGAAGTTTCAGGAGATCGTCTATTTGCTTGCCATTTTTATTCAGGGTATATTCAAACAATTGATCATCCTCAGTATTTGTGATAATCAGCTCATCATTGGCAATCAGTATTTTATATTCTTTTATCCTGTTTCCGTCGCGATAGCTGAGTATCCGGAGATCACTTTTCACAGCAATGAGTTCGTTCAATGCAGAAACCAGGAAGTGTCCGGAACCTACTGCGGGATCACAAATTTTAAGCGAGTTGATAACAGCATTGGCTTGTTTGCGCTGCTCTTTGTCGGTCGGATCAAGTTTTTGGTCAATGTCGTCGAAGGTGCTGCAATTCCAATTGTAACTTTCGTTGAATTTTTGCACAACTGCCTGACGGATGGTTTCCCTGCACATGTACATCGAGATAAAACCGGGGGTAAAAAATGAGCCATCCTTATAACCATTGATCTTTTCGAAAATCAACCCCAACACCGAGGCATTAATAATAGTTTTATTTTGTTCCTGGATTTTCGCCTTCCCTTCACTTGCAAAATCGTATGCTGCCAGAAACCCGAATAGGTAAAGCAAAGTGTTCTTCTTACCAGCGATCCGTTTGCCCAAATCGTCTTTAAAAACAGTTGCCTGATAAATAGGGATTTCCAACCGGCTTTTAAGGTCGCGCATCAGGATGTATTCCGACTCAGTTTCAGTCTGTTCAAAAAGTGAGCTGTTAAGATACGGGATATTCCCAAATTTCTCGGTCACAGACCGGCTTCTTTTGTCAATAGGTACTGCCAGAACCTCAAAAAATAGTTCGTCAAGCTCGTCAAAATCCTTGATCGTTGTGGCGTTCAAAAACGAATGGCTTTCATCGCCACGGTGATATTTGATCAATTGACCTTCCAACAATTTGAGGAACAGGATCCTGTTGAGCCAGGTAATGCAAAGCTCCAAAGCCAATTCGAAATATTTTTGTTCGTTTTCAGTACTCTCCTCATAACCAAAACGTTTGTCGCGTTTAAGAATATTAATGGCATTTTCGATCAGGGAACCCTCATCCCGATGGTGAAATTCCTTGCGGGTAATCAATTTTTTGTTGCCATCCTTTGTTTCTTCGAGGCCTATGATATGGAGCAACTCATTATAAAACTCCTTGTTGAGCGTATTGCTGTCGTTGGCAAAAGGTTTCTTCAACAAATGCTCCGGCGACAATATCTTGTAAAGTTCGATAAGGGCATTGTCGTCTTCTTTGTCAGAATTAGAAATGACCTGCTCAAAATCCTTCAGGTTGAAATAGGTACATGGAACTTCTTCTTCAATGTTGTTGAGGTATTTAGCGGCAATCTGCTCATAGAAATGCCGTGTATCGTGACCGCTTACTTTCCAGTTTTCGTACTCCTTTTTTAGTTGTGAATTTTTGAATATATTCGTTTCAAACCAAATCTCGTCGAAGATGAACCATTCGTAGATATTAGTGGCGATCAGGTACGTGATTTTGTGATTGATGTTGTCGATGGTTTCGCGAAGATAGTAAAGGACGAGTTCCTGAAGGGCTTTTACGTTGGGCTTGTCCATCGAAACCATGTCACGTTTTTCCGTCGGTTTTTTAAATTCGATGATCACCGCGACTTGATCATCCGGTTTATTGCCATCGCGGATTACTAAGTCTTGTTTCTTGTTTACGTTGACAAGGTATCTGTCTTTATAGTAAACGTCAATTAACAATTTGGATATAAGGTTTTTATGGTACTCTTCGTCCTGGCTTTCATCGATGTGGCCGAAAGTTTCTTGCAGCCCTGACTTGAAAAGCTCAATCTGCTCGCGTTTGAGCGACTGCTTAAGGTAAGCCTTGTTCAAGCATTTTGCAGGGGAGAGGATTTGGAGCTTCATGGATGGGTACAGTGTTGATCTTGTATAATTTCATTTTAAAATACAAATTTACAAAAAAAACGATAATCTAAAGCTGTGGGATAGTATCCCTGGAAGGGTAAAGGACGGATATATACAGAACAATTGAACAGTATGTTAATAAACAATGAGTTAATAAAGTTGATTAGATGATTAAATCGTCACAAAATAAGGGAATAAGGTTTGGCTATTTTCGGTCGATTTTGATTACAAAGTTTTTTTTTGAAAATTTGGCTTTTTTTTGAAATAGTGCCTTGAAAACCCTATTTTCCTTTTCCAAAATCTTAGTAACTAAAATTGAACACATAAAAGGTGACCTTATTCCCTTATTATTACAACTATTTTCAAATTGCCACATTTTCAAATTATTTCCTCACCTAATAGAACAAACCCTCAAGGTTGGACAAACCTTGAGGGTTCTTTATAAATACTTTAACGGAAACCCAACAGCCTATTGGGTAATTGTTAATGTGGCATTAGTAGAAACGATTACTGTACCGATTTTATTTATAGTTGTAACTTTTGTGCCTGACAAGCCTAAAGTTGCTGATGCAACACTTGATCCATCTCCAATTTGAAGCGATCCATAAGAGGAGGATGAACTTCCGTCGAAGTTAGGTCCCAAAATAGCATCGGTTACACCGTTTCCCAACCATACCAACCTCGAACCGAAACCACCGAAGTTTATCTGACTATCAAACACACCACCAGAACCTGCCTTTAAAGCAAAGCGTTTACCATCATTAATGGTGATTTTTTGGCTGGCACCTCCTAATGTATAGCTCTGAAGATCAACGCAGATATCTTTAGTTAAAGTATAGTTTCCTAAACCCGAGGTTTTGTTTTTTCTGAGTGTCTGTACATTGCCGATACCATCTGTGGCACTATTGTGCATGGCGTTAAAGTTAGTTGCATATCCTCCTGCAGTTGCATCAAGTGCAAACAATGGATCAAAAGTTAACCTCACATTGACATTGTATTGGCTGCCACTCGGATGGGCAACAAGTAACCCGTCAACAGTCCAGGCGTTATCAGTATTGCCAGTGACAGTTGGCATCGAGGAACCAGAAAAGGCTGGAGCTGTACCTGCGTTTGATAATTGGACAAGGGTATAATCTGTTTGAGATAAGGAACTTCCAGTTGCATTTGTGAGGTCAATTGAAAAATGAGTTCCTGCACGCAAGGCATTTGAATTCCCATCATCACTGGATTGAAAAACACCACCGCCACCGGAAATGATAATCTTTGGTAGGGTTTCCGATAATGCGCCTGATGGGGCCCATTTTATTTGTGGCGCATTGGTTGTGTAACCATTCATATACAACGAACCACTTAGGGTAATATCCTTGGTTGAACCCGACAAATCGAGAATTCCATAATTGTTCATCGAAATGGTATTACCTGAGCCATCTGTACCTGTAAAAGATAAGCCATTGGCTGTACTTGAGAGTTTCAACGTGGTTGTGGCCGAGGATCCATTGATTAGAAATTTTGCCGGGATGGTTTTTGAGGCCGTAGAGTTTTTAAGTTCCAGCGTCATATCATCGGCAACTTCGATATTCCCATAATAACCAGTTAAGGTAGTACCATTTCCTATTGTTACTGTTTTATTCGAACCATCTGGAACTGTTCCGATTGTGGCAGTGGAGCTATTATCGGTAACCCCGCTGTTGATGGTACTGGAGTTGTACAGTGTTGAACTACCGGTCAGGTTCAACCTGCCACCGTTCTCAACCGTATACGAGTTCTGCGCCATCGCCAGGTTGACAAATCCGGGCATTACAATTGCAACTGCAAAAAGTTTTAAAGTTTTAAATATAATTTTCATGGCACTGTTCAATTAAAATCCAAAATTCTTTGTTGACAGCCCTGGCTTGCAGGGAATTCAATAAATTAAAGAAGTTGCCCCAAAATAATCTGTACATTTTCAGATAAGCATATTATCGGGAAAAACATATTTTTGCTGACCACTGTCTTGTATCTTTTCAGGACAACCTCTTTTCTTCAAAATTATGGGGTAGGGGTAACGGTTACTG
>JBAXWR010000401.1:0-5631 GCA_037128295.1 Mariniphaga sp. | reverse complement strand
CGTCCGAAAGGTGGTTCGCTCTTTTCCGGGGTTCCGATCGCGGACGGTTTTGGTGTTGCGCCGTCCTATCGTCTTTTGAGCATCGACCAGGCTTTTGTTCGGGACCGCTTACCCAGGGTTATTCAGGTTAAACCCATTCAGGGTTTTGAATTTGGAATTGACCTCTAATTTTACATCAATCAAACGCTGTCAGGCGCTTCGCACGCTGTCAGGTTTGGGTCCGTAACCCAGAGACCCGGCGGTGTCTTTTTCGACCCGCCGGCGTTTTAAGACTGGGAACCTTTTTCATTTTGCGGTTTGCCATTTTTCCCTTCGCTCGAAACCACAATCTGCGTCCAATCTGAGTTTTCTTTGGAAATGATAAACTCTACCCTTTCCACAAATAGGTTGAAACTGCTATTCGTTGTATAAATGCTTGAATTTGTTTCGAATAAGTATTTTTCATGTTTAAGGTTTTCACTAGTGCTACGGTATTGGATCCATTTTTCATGAAACTTATAAGCTGTAAGGAGTCCGGCAAGTATCGCGATGATAATGGACATCGAACCGGCAACATATTTTAAAAAATCTTTATCGCTACTCACAAGTGCCACAATAAATGGTGTAATAGCGGCTAATACGATTTCCGACGTTTTTAGTGTCTGATACCATTGTTTGTTCAGTTTGCTCTTATTACTGTACCAATTGATTTGTTTTTCCAAGCGTTCATCGAGGTATTCTTGCTGCGTCATAGTGATCTTTTTATTACTGTGAAGAGCAAAGATAAAATAAATTGTTTATAAAACCGTTTTCAAAATATCTACTGTTTCTATTCATAAAATCCTATCTTTATCTTTATTTTCCCCTTACGGAAATTTAAGGTTCCGAAAAAGGCAAACTAAAAAACCAATGACTACCATTATTTATAAAATATTGAAATACAATATAATACAATAATATTGTTAAAATGAACAACCAAACTAATATGCGTTCAATTGTTACATTAATTTGTGCCTCGTACTGTTTATGCGGTATGGCACAAGCCTTTTCGAACCTGCCGTTCTGGGAAAAACAAAAGTCAATCGTCGAAACCGACTGGCTGATCAAACAGACTGATTCCAAAGCTCAACTATTTCAAACCAAAAAGACAAACTGGTTTTTAGCAACAGATTGGTTGCCACCACTTTTCCCGTTAAACCCAAAGAAGCGATTATTGGAATTGACTTTTATGCCAATAACCAATCGTTTTATAAATTGCTTATTCAAAGTTCAGGAATTCCCCTTAGGGGCTAGGGGCGTTTAATAAATATTTAAAAACCATTAAATATGAACGAGTTAAACAGGCGGGATTTTATGAAAACAGGTGCGGTTGCCACCATCGGCATGGGTGTTCTGTCAAAATCTACATTTGCTAACAGCGAAGCAGCTAAAACTGTAAAAGTCGGGGTGATCGGTGTGGGAGGCCGGGGAACTGGACATATAAATAATCTATTGACAATTGAAGGTGTTGAGGTTGCCGCAGTTTGTGACCTTGATCTGGCGAAGGCCGAAAACGCCGCTTCAATCTGCGAAAAGGCAGGACGAAAGAAACCCAAAATCTATTGCAAGGATCTGACCACCTATAAGGAAATGCTCGGAAAGGAGAAGCTGGATGCCGTCATCATTGCCACCTATTGGGAGTCGCATGCCGATATTGGTTTGGCTGCTATGGAAAATGGAACTTACCCAGGGATAGAAGTCCCTGCCGCATTGACTGTTGAGAATACCTGGAAACTGATCGAGACATCCCAAAGGACTGGCATCCCATGTATGATGCTCGAAAACTGGAGCTTCCGTCAGGACAATCTGGCCGCCCTGAACATGAAACGTCTTGGAATGTTTGGGGAGATTGTCCACTGCCATTGCGCCCACTCCCACGATTGCATCGACCACTGGTTTTTTGACAGCAAGACTGGCGAACAAAAATGGCCCGCAAAATACCTGCTCAATTACAACCGCGACCAATATCCGACCCATGCCGTTGGCCCGATCATCAGTTGGATGGACATCAACCGGGGGGACAGGTTTACTGAAATTTATTCCACGGCCTCAGCCTCCAAAGGGATCAACAATTATTTCAAACGGAAATTTGGCAACGACCATCCCAATGCGAACCTCAAATACAAACAGGGTGATATCGTTACTTCTGTCTTGAAAACAAAGATGGGCAAAACCCTTGTGATCAACTATGACATGCAATTGCCGCGACCTTATTCAAACCGCTGGCTGCTCGAAGGGACCAAAGGGGTTTATGACGAGGAAAAAGCATCGATTTACCTGATCGATCAAAGTCCGGAGTACCACATTTGGGAACCGTGGAAACCTTATGAACTGAAATACAACCACAAATGGTGGCAGGGCGACTATTCCAATCAGTCGCATGGTGGCACCGACTATGTGATGTTATGCCAGTTTATTGATGCTGTCAGGGCAAAAGGTCCAACCCCGATTGATGTTTATGATTCGGCAGTGATGACCGCCATTGTTGAGCTTTCGGGTATCTCCATCCAAAAAAATGCGCCGGTGGCTTTTCCTGATTTCACTAAAGAGAAGTGGGAAACCAATAAGCCTTATTTTGCGATGGACAAATTTATATAGGTATACTAAATATCTGTATATCAAATACATAAAATTTTCGTGCAGTTTTGAATGATTTCGTCCCTGACGGGACTTCTGGTCAAGCTGGTGGAATTGATTCTACCTATATCAAATCCCCCACGGGATCCAAAAGGACAGTTCATTTGTGGAAATAAAATATGTTTTTAAATGTTGTCGCTTCAGAAACGAGATTTTGACCGGAATTAAAAATTTGTATTATGCGCTTATCACGTTAGGGATCAGATATAGGTAGAAAATGAATTATTTATCATAGCATTGTCCCGTTAGGGACAAAATAGGTAAAGAAATAAGATTAATTATTAAATTAAAAGAAAAATGAATGCCAAAGAGATTAACGGGTATTGCACTAGCATCTTGCTAATTACCTTATTGATTATTAGTTGCTATTCCTGCACAAATAACCCTGAAAAAATTTGGTCCGTTAATTCGATCAACGAACTTTACAAGGCTGCTCCAAACGATGTTCAGTCGCGTTGGGTAAGTCCCGAAAATCCAACAGGCGAAAAAGGGAAAGGTGGCCTCACCAACAAAGGGGCAAAGGGCAACGCCTTTTTTATTGTTCAACCTGGGACCAAACAGGTTCTTTTTGATGTGAAAGGTGCCGGAATCATCAACCGGATGTGGTTAAGCGGGACCATTCCTGTCAATCAGGTTCAAAGGCGGGCAGTGCGGATCGATATGTTCTGGGACGGTGCAAAGAAACCAGCAGTCTCGGCACCGGTTGGCGATTTCTTCGGGATCGGTTTGGGATTGGCTGCCAAATTCGACAATGCGCTCTTCTCAAGTCCCGAGGCACGATCTTTTAACTTTACCATTCCAATGCCTTTCCGGAAATCTGCATATATCATGATTACAAACGAATCCTCGGAGGAGGTGTGGATATGGTACGATATTAACTATTTGCAGGTTAATCAATTGCCAGAAGACGCCCTCTATTTTCATGCTTTCTGGCACCGGGAGTTAAAAACCGAATTGGGTAAAGATTTTGAAATACTACCCAAAGTTGAAGGAAATGGCCGTTATATCGGGACCAATATCGGCGTTATCGGCGATTCGCTTTATCGTGGAACGTGGTTTGGAGAGGGCGAGGTGAAAATGTATCTTGATGGCGACAATGAAAACCCATCTCTTGTTGGTACAGGTACTGAGGATTTTATCGGTTCTGGTTGGGGACAAGGTGAATATGCCTCCAGAAATTTTGGGTCGTTGAAGTCAGACAATAAAAATGACCTATATGCATTTTACAGATATCACATTCTTGATCCTATCTATTTTCATCAGGATTGTAAGGTGACAATCCAGCAAATGGGCAATTCGAATAAGAATGACATATTGAAAATGAATGCCAAAGGGGCGAAGATCGTACCAGTCTGGCTTCTTGGTAAAGAAGGCAAAGCAACCGTTCAGCGCAGGTTGTTGGATGAAGCCAATCCACCAAAACCAGAAGACGAAAATTTTCCGGTAACTTCCACCAATTTTTACCGTAGCGATGATGTTTCAGCCACCGCCTATTTTTACCTCGACAAACCGGAAAGCAATTTACCGGAATTGGCTCCTGTCGGGATAAGGTTGAAGGATTTGGAGGAACGGGTATTTAAAATGGTGAATATGAAGAAATAGATGGAAATAGAAGGAATTAAATTGAAATATTAAGGAATCAAATTAACTTTGAACGACTCCCCCTTTCTTTAAAGGAGGGCAGGGGGGATTTCAATGCAATTGCTTAATATTTAGCAGATTAAAGGCATAATTGATTTCCAATTAATAGTGAACTTGAATAAAAGTAAAAAACATGAAAAAAATATAGAAATATGAAAAAATCAGTCTTTTTAGTTTGTGCTGTAATTGCCTTATCAATAATTAGTTATGGACAGGTGTCGCAGCAGGTTGTGCCTTCAAAGGCGCAGTTGGAATGGGCAGGTTCTGAAGTTGGGGTATTGATCCATTTCGATATGCCTGTGTTTGAGCCATCTTACGATTTCCGAAAGGATTGGAACTACCATCCTGATCTGAAGATTTTTAATCCTACTGAACTGAATACCGACCAATGGCTGGCAGCGGCAAAATCGGCTGGTGCCACCTATGCCGTACTTGTGGCGAAACATTGCAGCGGGTTCAGTTTATGGCCGACAAAAGCACATCCTTACAGTGTCAAAAATACGCCGTGGCGGAATGGTCAGGGCGATATTGTCAAAGATTTTATGGCTTCCTGCAAAAAATACGAACTCAAACCAGGAATTTATGCCAGCACAACAGCGAATGGATTCCTGAAAGTTGATAATCCAGGAAAAGTGGTCTCGGGAAACAAAGAGGAACAAAGACGTTACAACGAAATTGTTCAGCTCCAGTTGACAGAGCTTTGGTCACAATATGGCAAATTGTTTGAAGTGTGGTTCGATGGCGGTGTATTGCCAGTCGCAAAAGGTGGATTTGATGCCCTGGCAATGTTGAAGAAGTACCAGCCGGATGCACTAGCTTTTCAGGGGCCATTCGGTTATGAAAACAACATCCGATGGGTTGGAAATGAAGAGGGTGTTGCACCATAACCATGTTGGGCCAGGGCCGATTCAACGACTTCTGCTTCGGGAGTGATCGAAATTAAGGGATTGAACGGTAATCCGAACGGATTATTCTGGTGCCCGGGCGAGTCTGATTTCCCCTTGCGGTTAAACTCCTCTTTTCAGGGTGGTTGGTTCTGGCACAAGGATCAGGACAGCAAGCTGCGAACCCTCGATGAACTCAAAGACAAATATTGTAAAAGTGTGGGGCGGAATACAAATATGTTATTGGGCATCGTTGTCGATAACCGTGGATTGGTTCCTGATGCCGATGTTCAACGCTTAAAAGAATTTGGCCAACTAATCAAAACCAGCTTTTCAACTGTCCTTGGTAAAACTTCAGGAACAGGAAAGGAATTTACAGTAAAGTTCAAATCTCCCGAAGCCGTTTCGTATGTTGTTCTGATGGAGGATATTGCAAAAGGGGAGCGGATCC
>JBAXWR010000400.1:0-5652 GCA_037128295.1 Mariniphaga sp. | reverse complement strand
CATTATGAACTGCATCATAAATATATTGTACTTCTTTACCGGTTAGATATGGCTTATTAAAATCAATCATTTAAAACTCAATTTTATTATTTCCACAATTTCTCTAACCTGATTTAAACTAATGTACTTATCATTGAATAAATTAATAATTTTTTTGAAAATAAAATCAGTATTTACGGCTCTTATTCCTTGAAAATAAAAGGATAAATCAGCATAATGACTACTTGCAAAATGATTATTGCTAAATAATTTATTTAATATTTCGGTTTTTTTATCAGTCAAAATATTAAATCTCCAATTTTGATATACCGTTGGAAATTGAATATTTATCGGGATATTATCCCCATAAATTATATTTATAGAATTTTTCCAATCAATAAAATCTGGAAGAACGCGCTTAATTTTATCAAAATATTCGTTGATGTCTATTGGTAGATCTGAATTATCGAGCCAATCGGATTTGATATTACATTGATGATCAAACTGTTTACCACCTAAAATTTCCATCTTAATGTTTTCTAAAAAAGAAGATTCTAATTTAGGATTATATCCAAATATGTTCTTTTCTATCTTCATATTGGTATATCCATAACCCCCAAATCCCAAATCACAAGATTTCGCATATCCAGTACTATATAAAACCAAATCAATATCTGGATTCAAATGCTCCAAAAATTCTGGGATACATAAACATTTATCCTCAATTATTGATGATTTGGGGTACTTACTTTTAATCGAACTAACTAAAAAGTTGAAGTCATATTCAATCCCATAAGTATGATTGAGCAAAACTCCTTTAACTTTATCATAACTTAATAAATTAAATAATTCTAATTCATCTATAAGCAGAGTATCAGAACTTATATCTATAAAGTGGATATTTTTTTCAGCTTTTAAAAATACCAAAGGAACAATATAACAAATATTAGCGGGTAATATCCAACTAGTAATATTTGAATTGAGTAAGAATCTATATAAAATTGTGGATGCTCTGTTAGCCGTATTAATTTTTAAAGTATTTTGCAAAATTTTCATCAGAATATAATTCTTTAATAAATTCCTTTTTAAAAACAGTTATTGTTACTTCATATAAAGGATAACTATTATCAACAACAACAAATCGTGATAATTTATTAATACAAAAATTGAGCACTTTCCCTGGATCAAAATAAATCAAATCGTCTTGACTAAAAGTATTGTTTGAGGTGAGAAAATTAAAAGCAATTCCTTTATTACATAGAGAAAACATTTTCTCTATGAGATTATAAGCATATTCCTCCCAAATATTTTTATCAAGTTCATGTACATTATTTAAAGTCCCACTTAACAATAGAAAATCATATGATTCATTATTTACAGTGAGTAAGTCTCTATTATAAAGTTCGATACCAGGATATTTATTTATTGAAAAGTCTATCATAGCCTGTACTATTTCGGTTCCACTATATAAATGGTTAATATTTTTTGATATTAAATATTTATGCAAATCACAAATACCTGTACCAACGTCATGAATAGTACCTCCTTTAATAATTTCTTTAATATTTAATATTAGTCTATCAAATCTTAAATACTGTGTTGCTGTATTATTTTGGTAGGTTCCCATTGGAGTAGCACCATATTTACCGAATGTTTCCCCAATAATTTTCCTTTGGTAATTTAATATTGAATTATACATATATTTAAATTTTAATATTATACGTTTCTTTTATGTGAAAAAGTGGTCTTCTTCTTACTTCTGTATAAATACTGGATAAATATCTCCCAATAAAACCTAACAATAAAATGGTTAAACTGCCAAAAAGAAAGATCGATAAAATAGTAGATGTAAATCCTTCAGGTACTTCAAAAAATAGATATTGAATAGTATTATATATAATCCCAATAATTGTAACTATGAAAATTATAAACCCAAAATACAACATCAGATTTAAAGGGGCATTTGACAAACTTATAAACATATCAATCATCAGATTTGCTCGTTTTTGAAAATTATAATGACTCGAACCTTTTTTCCTTTTGTTATTAAGGACATTTAAAACTGAATAATTATCGGAAATGTCAACGACTATTCCTTCCACTGTTCTATTGATCTCATTATAAGCATTATATCTATCAATAAAAGAATTATTCATTATTTTCAACATCAGTTGATTCCTAACGATTTTAACACCTAGAACTTTAGTCAATATATACCAAAATACATCTGATGTAATTTTGTCAATAAAGTTATTTCTAATTTTAGAAACTGTATAAACAATATCATAACCTTTGATGATTTCAAGATATAATTTGGGAATTTCTGATGGTGGATTCTGTAAATCCCCATCCATAATTATAACATATTTACCTGTTGCATAACGCATTCCAACACTGATCGCAATCTGTTGTCCATAATTTCGCGATAGAGAAACACCCTTTACTTTTTTATCTTTTAAACATGCCATTTTAATTTCATCTTCGCTATTGTCTGAGCTATAATCATTCACCAAAATAATTTCAAAGGGTACCTCTAATGGGCTAACATTTTTTATTATTTCAGCAACTAATAAAGAGACAATTTGGGCATCATTATAAACTGTTGCAACGATTGATAATTCTATTTCTGAATTTACTTTTATCATGAATTTATGATTGTACTACAATTTTAATCTCAAACCGTTTATTATCTTGATATGTAAAGTAACCACTTCTATCGGCACTACATTGAATTCTCCTTAATACTGAATCAGTCAGTTCAGCATCTACAATTTTATTATTTTTATTTGAATTTTGAATTAAAGAAAGAATATTTTCTGTTTCCTTACTTAAGAAAAAAACACCAGCGTGATAATATAAGTTGCAAATAGGTTCTGTAAATTGGCCTAATGAAACCTCAATTATGCCTTTCACGAAATCATATCCTGTTGACAGTTGTACCAAGGAAGAACCAATAAAATCTCCACCCATCCTCGCACCTACTTCGATCGCATAAACTTTTCCCTCGGCAGAAATTTTAAATTCTGAATGACTTGCACCATAATTGACCTTTAATGCTGTGAGAGCTTTAACAGTTTCATCTTTAATTTTTTCTTGAATATCGTTACTTAGTTGACTTGGCTGATGGTGTTCCAACTCCACAAAATAAGGTTCACCAGTTGTTACTTTATCTGTAATAGCCAATATATGATGCTTCCCCTGCCATGAAATTGTTTCAACACTTACTTCAGCACCTGCAATGTATTCTTCAATAATGGCTTGATGTGTAAATGATTCAATTTTCGCTCGTTCAACAGCTTCATTCAAATCAGAAATATCAAGCACTTTCATTACTCCGCGGCTTCCAGACCGGTCTGTAGGTTTAACAATTAGTGGCAAATTAAAATCATTTATGTTAAAGTTGCCCTCAGCAATAACATATCGAGGTGATAATATTTTGAATTCAGAAAAACGTTGCCGCATTAAATATTTGTCTGTAGCAACTAATGCATCTGAGTATGCATTACCTATTAATCCCATTTTTTCCGCTACAAAGCAAATGGTTGGTACAGCAGCATCTGAGGCAATAGAAATTATTCCATCAATACCTATTTGTTGGCAAACCTCAAGTATTTGTTCTTTATCAACAATAGAAATGGGGTAAAAGAAATCCGATATTTCTTTACACACAGCACCTTCTTCCCAAGCAAAACAATGCGTTTCAGTACCTATTTCTTTTGCTTTACGAACCAATGGTAACTGCAAATAGCTGGCACCTATTATGGCTAGTTTTTTCATATTACAATCCTACTTCTTCTTTCAATAGATACGTGCGCTTTAGTATTTTACAGTAACAATCGTCCCCAAAATTATCAACACAAGCCCAATCACCTTGCCTATCGTAAAAGTCTCATTCAAGACCAGAACCCCCAATAAAAAAACGATGGCAGGAGCAAGACTCATAAAGGGGTAAGCTACAGTTATTTGGAATTTGGTCATTGCTGCCATCCAAAATAGTGAAGCAATAAAGGCCGAAATAAACCCAGTAAAGATATATGGATCGAATATCAATTGCAACAATGCAAAAACTTTAGGTTTCAGATCTGAACCTATGGGCAATACAAAAGCCAATTTGGAGATGCGCCACTTCAATATTATCTGCCCATAGACCGTAAAGAGCAAGGTGCCAAAAATGTATAGGTAACCAATCATATCTAAGATTTTTTTTGTCCGCTAATTTTTTTTGTCCACAGCCTGTCCCAGCCTGCCCCGATTTCGGGGACGTGTCGGGAAATTGCACGAATTTTCACGAAAGGGTCAGAAGATTGTATTCAATCGCACCGTTGGTGTGATAAGGGGAATTAAGAATTAAAAATGAATGAATTAAATATCAACCCCACATTGTTCTTTTGTAATTCGTGTTAATTCGTGAAAATTTGTGGACTAATCCGCTTATTATTTGAGAAAGATGATCCTCTGATAAAGGGTGAGTGGACACTAAATGATTTCTTTTTATCCGCCAAAATTTTTTGTCCACCAAATGAATTTTTTGTGTCCACGAATTTGCACGAATTTTCACGAAAGGGTTGATTTTGATTTGTGATCGCACCTTTGGTGTGATAAAGCTTATCTGGATTTCAAATTATGAATTTGTAGTGTTTTTTTAATTCGTGTCAATTCGTGAAAATTCGTGGACCATTCTCTTATTCATCAAGATTACTATTTCGATTTTAAAGGTGAGTGTACATCAAACTATTTCCTTTTGTCCGGGGATATTTTTTTTCCACGAATTGCACGAATTTGCATGAAAGGGGTTCAAGAATGTAATCAATCGCACCGTTGGTGGGATAAGGGAAATTAAGAATTAAAAATGAATGAATTAAATATCAACCCAACATCGTTCTTTTATAATTCGTGGCAATTCGTGGACTATTCCGCTTATTATTTGAGGATGATGACCCTCTGATTAAGGGTGGTTGGACACTAAATGATTTCTTTTTATCCGCTAAAATTTTTTATCCACCAAATGAATTCTTTTTGTCCACTAATTTGCACGAATTTTCACGAAAGGTTTTATGAATGTATTCAATCGCACCGTTGGTGTGATAAGGGGAATTAAGAATTAAAAAAGAATGAATTAATTTTCAACCCAACATTGTTCTTATATAATTCGTGTTAATTCGTGAAAATTCGTGGACCATTCTGTTATTCATCAAGATTACTATTTCGATTTTAAAGGTGAGTGTCCATCAAATGATTTGATTTAGTCCGGGAAACTTTTTGTCCACGAATTGCAATAATATTTTACTCCAATAATTAGTTCAATTCGACCTTCTCTATTCGCTTAATAAATGGCCAGAAACATGATTGTTTGTGATATAGCGAATTAAGTATCGATTATCGTCAACGTTGAAAAAAATGTACCATGTAGTTAGGTTGTTGGGGGTATAGGCAATATAATTCATCTTTTTACCATATTTATTAAAATAAGGTGGTGCTTTTTTATTTGGTTTAATGTGGATATTGGCATTAATACCGTCCACCATTCTATCAACATATTCACAAGCTGATTCATAAAAGCCAAAATACCCTTTTTCATACAATTCAAAAGTTAATTGTTCTAAAAAGTCAACTACAAATGGATGGTACGCGACTTTCATTTATTGAACCATTTTTTTATCCTTAAATGCATTT
>JBAXWR010000040.1:0-38693 GCA_037128295.1 Mariniphaga sp. | reverse complement strand
TTTGCCATTGGGGTCGCACTGAAAATATTGCCCACATTTGATTTCAGCAGAATCGAGCTGCCTGGTGTTTTGCAACGGATTGCCCTTGTATTTTACGCATGTGCAATACTTTTTGTTTATACCGATTGGAAAACCCAATTAGGTGTAGGGCTGGCAATTTTAATCCTCTATTGCGTCACAATGTATTACATACCGGTTCCCAATTTTGGGGCGGGAATATTGGAACCCGGTAAAAACCTGACTAACTGGCTTGACGGCATAGTCATACCTGCAAATCTATTGAACAAGAAAGGTTACGATTCGGAGGGGTTTTACAGTACATTTCCAGCAATTGTTTCCGGAATTTCAGGCTTATTGGCGGGTAAAATTCTGTTAGACAAGAACAACAATGAACGTAAAGTAATCATGTTTTTTGCTATCGGAACCATTCTTGTTTTGTGCGGCACAACATGGGGATATACTTTTCCTGTTATCAAGAAAATCTGGACCAGCTCTTACGTACTGCTCACTTCGGGCTGGGCATTTCTCAGTTTAGCCTTGTTCATCTGGCTAATCGACCTGAACAAATTCACTACAGGGACTAAGCCTTTTATTGTATTCGGAAGCAATGCAATAGCCATCTATGTACTTGCGGATGTTTTCGAAACTTTCTTTATCCGGACAAATCTCCGGGATACAGTCTTTTCGGGTATGGTCAATTTTGGAATTTACGACAAAACTGCTTCACTGATCTGGGCCTGTTTCTCTGTCCTGGTTTGTTACCTGGCTGCACACTTGCTCTACAGCAGGAAGATATTTATCAAATTATGATCTTAGAATTCACTCCTGCCAATTTTAAGTATTTTAACCTTTTCTGACAAGAACCCTTTAAAATCCTGAATATCGGGTTAAAATAAAATGTGAAATGATTAAAATACCCGAAGTTATTCTTTGGCCGAAATTTTTTCTTTGTTAGGTGTTCAAAGAATCAAATCATTTTGGTTGATCAATCAAACTATTCATCAAATCATGGTAACTTTCAGCTTTTTAAAAAGATTTAACTTTCAGAACAAGTATCATAATAAAGTTGACCCAACATTAAAAAAGAATTATTCAGCAGAAATGAAAACACCTATTAATCAGAATGTTATTATTTTCCTATTGATTGCTGCATTGTATCAGTTCACAGGGTGCAGCAAGCCAAATCCCCAAAACACATCCAAAGTTGAAGTGTTGTCCTCCAACTGGAAAATGCAGGCTTCAGAAAAACTTGCATCGATAGCGGAAGAAAAGATTTCCCAAAACGATTTCAAACCTACTGACTGGTTTGATGCAATCGTACCCGGAACAGTTCTGGGAAGTTTGGCAACCAATAAGGTCATCGAGGACCCGACTTTCGGGATCAATATGCAACATGTTGATTCAATGCAATTTAAAAAACCATGGTGGTACCGTACGACTTTTAAACTGGCAGGTGCCGATTTAAAAAGAGACATTTCCCTGCGTTTCAATGGGATCAGCAACCGCGCCGATCTCTGGGTAAACGGGAAAAAAGTAGTTGGAAGCGACATGTTCGCAGGGACTTATCGTATGTTTTCGTTTAACATCAATCCCTATGTTCAGGAAGGGGAAAATACTATTGCATTAAAGATCGCCCAATATGAATATGGGGAATACTTTTTGGGCTTCTGCGATTGGAATCCATTGCCAACTGACAGGAGCATGGGTATTTTCAGGGAAGTTTTTGTTGAGATCAACGATGGGATAAAGATCAGGAGTCCGTTTGTTTATTCAAAAGTTGACACAGCTACAAAAACTGCAGCAAATCTTTTTATACAGGCTGAAATCGTGAACAGTACCGACAAATCCGTTGAAGGAACATTATCCATTGATTATGAAGTGGGTAAAGTTGAAAAAAAGGTCACGGTCAAGGCAGGGGATACCCTATCTTACAGGTTCAATCCTGAAGAATTCCCACAACTTTCGGTAAAGAATGTCGAACTGTGGTGGCCAAATGGTATGGGAAAAGCAAAAATGTACAACCTTAAAGCCGAGTTCATTGCCGGCAATCAGGTGATGGACCGTGTAGAAAAGAAATATGGGATCAGGGAAATACGCAGTTACCTGAACAAAGAGAAGAACCGCGCCTTTGAGATCAATGGGAAATTCATTATGCCCAAAGGGGGTGGTTGGGCCGATGATATCTTCCTTCAGGATACCCGCAAATCGGTAGAGGCACAGATGAGGTATATCCGTCACATGAACCTGAACAGCATCCGTTGTGAAGGTTTCTGGGGCAAAGACGAAAACCTTTATGACTTGTGCGATGAATATGGTGTATTGGTAATGATTGGCTGGAACTGCATCTGGGAATGGGAAGAGTACCTCAACAAACCTTGTGACGAACGATATGGAGGAGCAGTAAATGAGGAAGATATACAACTATTGACCGATATGTGGAAAGACCAGTTGTTGTGGTTGCGCAACCACCCGAGCATTTACATTTGGATGTTGGGGAGCGACAAACTGCCTGCCCCAAAATTAGAAAGGAACTATGTGGAGATATTTAAGAAATATGACCCGTCACGTCCTTACTCCACATCTGCAGGAGGCGCAGGTACCGAAACAAACAATGTTGTAACAACAACCCCGATCTATAGCGAAATCAGCGGCCCAACCGGAATGAAGATGATGGGACCCTATGCCTGGACACCCCCTGTTTACTGGTTCACCGATACAACTTTAGGTGGTGCATGGGGATTCAATACCGAGACCTGTCCCGGTGCTGCTATCCCACCATTGGCATCATTAAAGAAGATGTTGCCAGAAGCAAGCTTGTGGCCGATCGACAAAAAATATTGGGAGTATCACACCGGCAGAAACGAATTTACAAGCCTTGACCGCGACATCAACGCCATCAACAGCAGGTACGGAAAGTCAAACAGCGTTGACGAGTTTTCCTATAAAGCACAGGTAAACAATTATGAAATCATGAGGCCACAGTTTGAAGCTTTTGTTGCCCATAAACCCAAAAGTACCGGATTGGTACAATGGCAACTGAACTCGGCATGGCCAAAAATGATCTGGCAGTTGTACGATACCTATCTCGAACCGAACGGTTCTTTTTATGGAGTCAAAAAAGCCTGTACACCGCTTCATGCCATTTATCGGTATGGCTTTGATGATATCTATCTTGCCAATGAAGACCTGTCGGAAGCAACCGGTTTGACTGTAAAAATCAGGGCGTTCGATATCAATTCAAAGCAATTGTTTGAAGATAAATGGGTTGGTGACATCAAGTCCAACATTTCCAAATTTATTTATAAAATCCCTGAAATTAAAGGTCTTACATCTGTATGGTTCCTTGACCTCAGGATTTATGACAAGAACAACAAGGAGGTTGACAATAGCATTTACTGGCTATCGCTCAAAAAGGATATCCTGGATTATGAAGGTTCCAAAAAACTGTCATGGCCATTCTATACTCCGACCAGTCAGTTTGCCGATTATACTGCCCTGGATAAATTGCCCAAAGTAAAACTGGAAACCAATTACCAGTTTGAAAAGGATGAAAAATTCGGGAAGGTGATTTTAAAAGTAAAAAATCCATCTGCTTCGATTGCCTTTTTCACCTATCTCGATGTGATTGATCAGGTTACAAAAAAACCAATACTGCCGGTCTATTGGGATGACAATTATGTGACTTTATTGCCCGGTGAAGAACGCACCTATGCCGCAAGTTATTTCCTATCTGATTCAGACGGGAATAGACCATTGTTGGAAATCAGGGCCTGGAACGTTGATAAAGAAATTTTAAAATAACAGGGATATGACAAAGTTTAAAAATTCAAGATTTGCAGTTGGGATCGACCTTGGCGGGACATTCATCAAATTTGCCCTTGTGTCCGAAACCGGGGAAGTGCTTTTTACAGATAAACTATTGATAGGGACAACGGCCAAGCGGGAGGATATTTTGAACACCATTGATCAAGCGATTCGTCTGACGATTGAAAAAGCCAATGAGAACGATGTCGTCGTATCTGGGATTGGCATTGGCTCACCCGGGCTTTGTTGCGATGGAATTGTTGTGGGAGGCGCCGACAATCTCGACAGATGGGAGAATATCCCATTGGCGGACACGTTCTCGCACGCTTACGACATGCCGGTTATGATCGACAACGATGCAAATGTGATGGGACTCGGTGAAGTTGCATTCGGAGCCGCAAAAAATTGTACAGACGTGATATTCATCACTGTAGGAACTGGAATCGGCGGAGCGATCATCGCCGACGGAAAACTATATGGTGGCTATAAAAACCGCGGAACAGAGATGGGGCACGTCACCATCAACCATAAGGGGATCAATTGCAATTGTGGTGGTAGGGGCTGTCTTGAAGCTTATGCCTCAACTCCGGCACTGATCAAACAATATGCAGCATTGACAGGCAAGAATGAAAATGAAATTGACGGTTTCTACATCGTTTCAAAATTCAGGGAAGGTGAAACCGAAGCTGTTCAGGCTATGCAGGAACACACTGATTATCTGGGACATGCAATTGCTGGTTTTATCAACACGTTTGCACCGCAGAAAGTCGTGATCGGTGGTGGGATTTCGGAAGCCGGACAGTTTTACATCGACATGATCAAAAAGTCGGCCCTTAGCTATGCAATGCGCGATTGTGCAGCCAATACCGATGTGGTGGGCGCCACCCTGGGAAACCTGGCGGGAAGTCTGGGAGCTGCTTCTTTGATTTTCAGAAATATCATATAATTATAAATAACAACAGAATTTAATCAAAATGAACACATTAGCAATTTTAGGAGGTTCACCTGCACGTGACACAAAGGTAAATCCATGGCCAAAATGGCCGGTTTGGGATGAAAAAGAAGAAAAAGCATTGCTTGAAGTATTGAACAGTGGCGTTTGGTCTTACAATGGCCCCAAAGAGATGGAGTTCAACAAGAATTTTGCTGAATACACTGGTGTGAAATATGCCGTTTCTGCTGCCAACGGAACAGTTACCCTTCAGATGGCCTTGGAAGCCTGTGGCATCGGTGTTGGTGACGAAGTGATCCTGCCAGGCTTGACATGGCAGGCTACAGCAGCAACCATTCTGGATGTAAACGCCACCCCGATCCTGGTTGATGTGCTTGAAGACACGTGGTGTGTCGATCCGAAAGAGATTGAAAAAGCGATTACCCCACGTACCAAAGCGATTGTTGCGGTCCATTTGTACGGTAGTTTTTCGGATATGGACGAGATTTTGAGGATTGCAAAAGAACACAACCTTTTTGTGATAGAAGATTGCGCCCATAAACATGGTGGTGAATGGAATGGTAAAAAAGCGGGCAGTATTGGCGATATTGGCAGTTTTAGCTATCAGTTATCCAAGCACTTAACGGCAGGCGAAGGTGGTACTGTCACCACAAATAGTTTTGAACTATACGAAAAATTGGATGCCCTGCGCAATTGCGGACGCCGTCCTGAGCCTGTAACCGATGTAAAAGCAGACAAAGGTGAGGGTGTATATTTTGATGCTGGTAACTTCTGTCAATCAGGCAATTATAGAATTACTGAATTTCAGGCTGCAATCTTGGTTGAAGGGTTAAAGCGATTACCTGAACAAAACAAGGTCCGTGACGAAAATGCTATTTACCTTAATTCTTTGATTTCTTCTATTCCAGGGATTTCGCCGATGAAGCGCTATCCTCAGGAGACGCAGGAGGCCTATTTTAACTTTGCTTTCAGGTATGATGCCGCTGGTTTCAAAGGATTGGAAAATAAAAAATTCAGGGCAGCATTGACCGCAGAGCTTGGGATTGAAGTTGGCCCAAGTTATATCCCGTTGAATAAGTGTTCGTTGTATGTGCCTTTGACAAAACCATCACGTCACAAACTTTCAGAAGAGTATTGGAAAGCCATAGATCCAGCTAGATTTGACCTTCCTGTTTGCGATAAGATTCACTTTGAGGGGTCAGCTTGTATCCACCACAAAATTTTGATGGGAACCAAAGCAGATATGGAGTTGGTCGCAGCAGCCATAAAGAAAATTTATGATCAGGCTGAAAATCTTTAAAATCAGGATTATCCATGGAAAAAGTTAAAATTGCCTTGATCGGTGCAGGTTATATTGCCAATTATCATGCCCGGGGATTGCAGTCAATGTCAGATGTCGAAATCGTTGCAGTTGCTGCAGTACCTCTTGCCTCGGCACAGGTTTTTGCCCTTCAATATGGAATCAAAGAAGCTACGGATGATGCGATGAGTCTTGTACAAAGAGCAGACATTGATGCGGTTGTAATTGCGACCCCTAATAAATTCCATGCCCCGTTTGCCATCGAATTCCTCAGGAATGGCAAAGATGTTTTTCTCGAAAAACCGATGGCCATGAGTTATGAAGAAGGGCTCCTGATCAAAGAGGCAGCAGAAGCCAATAGTCAGTTGGTGATGGTTGGGCACATGTGGCGGTTCGACACAGATGTCAACTACCTCAAGGGAATTGTTGATGCAGGTCAGCTTGGCAAAATTGTGAAAACAAAAGGTTATGGGATTCATGAAAACTGGGGACCTGCCGGATGGTTTTCACAAAAAGAACTGGCAGGAGGTGGTGCCCTGGCCGATATGGGTGTACATGCCATTGATACAGTAAGATACCTGATAGGAGATCCAAAGCCGGTAAAGGTCTATGCAAAGATCGGGACTTATTATGGTGGTTATGATGTTGATGACTCAGGTATCGTGATGATTTCGTGGGACAACGGCACAGAATCACTGATTGAAAGTGGCTGGTGGCAACCCCACATGGATGGTCCTGAAGCAGCCACCGGACTTTATGGCACTAAAGGATATGGGAACGTCTTCCCAACCTACCTGAAATTGAAGATGGGTGATGTACCCGGAAAATTTGATGCCAAATTACCTGTCAGGACAGAGCATTGTGAACAAGGGATGTACACGCGCCAGATGGAACATTATATTGCCTCAGTCAAGGCACGTACCCAACCCATTCCGGGCTTAACCGAAGGTTTGATTATTTTAAGTATTGTGGATGCTGCATACAAATCGTCGGAAACAGGTGAAGTTGTCAATATCTGAATCAGTCATTAATTAATAAAAGCCAAGGGGGGAGATTCATTATGAGACCATTCAGAATTTTCAATTATGTTTTAATCATTGCATCTGCCACCTTGGTTTTTGGTTGCACAAAACCGGAACCATCGGTTTTGCAGATGAAGGGCAATTGGGAGATACAGTCATCAGCCAAATTAAGCGATAATGGCACCCAAATCTCATCAAGTAATTACAGGCCAACAGGTTGGTATCCGGTAACAGTTCCAACAACGGTTCTGGCTGGATTGGTAGAGAACAAGGTTTATCCTGATCCTTATTATGGTGAAAACCTCAAAGCCATTCCAGGATACAAAACCGGGAGCTGGATATCAATGGACAAAGCGAGTCCGTTTTACAATCCATGGTGGTACCGGACGACATTTACCCTGCCAGACAACTGGAAAGGGCAGTACCTTAGCCTACACCTGAACGGCATCAACCTGAAAGCCAACGTTTGGCTGAATGGTCATCAGATTGCTGACTCCTCAAATGTTGTCGGGATGTTCAGAAGATTCGAATTCAACATCAACGACTGGGCAAAAATTGGGGAGGAGAATACCCTGGCAATCGAAGTAATTGGTCCCGGACGGATTCCCGATATCAAATACTATACAAAACAAATTGAAGCCACAACCGGTTGGGATGATCACAACCCACAACCTCCTGACCTCAATATGGGTGTGTGGCAGAATGTCTTTATCTCTGCCGATGGCCCTGTTACGATCCGCCATCCCTATGTTGTTACCGATCTTGACCTGCCTTCTCTGGCTGTAGCGCATCTCACCGTTTCTGCAAAGCTGATCAATAGCAGCAACAAAAAGGTGACAGGCAAACTCACTGGTCTGATCGAATCGGTCAGGTTTGAAAAAGAGGTAACACTCGAACCACTGGAATCCAAATTGGTGGAATTTAACCCTTCTGAATACAATCAATTGAATATCAATAACCCACGAATCTGGTGGCCGCATACTGTTGGTAAACAGGAGTTGTACAACATGAAACTTACCTTTGAAACCGGGGGAAGTACTTCGGCTCAGGAAAATACACGTTTCGGGATTCGCGAGGTATCCACTTATATCAACGATGAAGGTTGGCGCGGTTATCAGGTCAATGGCAAAAATATCCTGATCCGTGGTGGAGCCTGGCAGACAAGCGATATGCTTTTAAGGCTCTCTCCAGAACGGTATGAGGGGTTAATCCGTTATGCCAAAGAGGCTGGGTTGAATGCCCTCCGTTCCGAAGGTTTCTCAATCCGTGAAACAGAGGAGTTTTATAACCTGTGTGATGAATATGGGGTTTTGGTGATCCAGCAATTTTTCGGACGGAACCTTCCTGATGAAAAATTGGCCATCAACATCATCGAAGATATGTTGTTGAGGGTCAGGAACCACCCAAGCCTGATCCATTTTCTTGGCCACGACGAAACCTTTCCTACAGAAAACCTTGATAAAAATTACAAGGAACTGATCGCAAAATACACGCCACAAAGAACTTATCAGCCTCATTCGGGTGCGTTCAATATTGGCGACAGGTTCAAGACGGGTGGTACCCGGACAGGGACTTTGGAACTTTGGGCTTATGCCAACCCATCGCATTATTATACGCATAAAGATGATGGGGCATGGGGATTTGCACAATCGGGGGGTATCGGGGGCATTTTCGCACCTTACGAAAGTATGCGCAAAATATTACCAGACAGTACATTGTGGCCGATTACAAATGAAACTTTTTCGTTCCACACAGTACTTCAGGGAAGTGAATATTTTAGGGCCGGATTGGAGGCTATCGACAACCGTTATGGAAAAGCTACCGGGATAGTTGATTTCTGCAATAAGGGGATGGCCCTGAATTATGAGAGTTCGCGAGGGATGTTCGAAGCCTATGCCCGTAACAAATATGCCTCATTGGGTATCACGACCTGGAAATACGATGCAGCCTGGCCCGCAGTATATACATGGCAATATGTCGATTGGTTTCTTAACGTGGGTGGTGCCTATTATGGCGCAAAAAAAGCCTGCCAGCCTTTGCACATCCAGTACTCCTACGATGATCAATCTATTTATGTGGTCAATAGTTATTATCAGGACATTAAAGACCTTAAAGCCTCAGCGGAAGTTTTCAACTTCGACCTCAGCAAGAAATTGTCAAAAACTGCAGTTGTAAGTATTGGTGCCGACGGCAAAACAGAAGCGTTTAAAATTGAGTTTCCTGCCGACTTAAGCAAGACCTTCTTCCTGAAACTCAAACTTGAAGACCAGACCGGAAAGTTGATTTCAGATAACTTCTATTGGCTCTCAACAGTCAAAGACATTGAGGGGACAAAAATTGAGACCAAAAGCCCACGAGGTTTTGACTGGGATTTGTTCATCGCCAAACCCAAATCGGTAGCTGATTTTACTGCTTTGGAAACACTTCCTAAAGTAGAATTGGAGAAAACGTTGACAATCAGAGACGAAGGAAAAGGAATGTCGGCAATTGCCAAATTAGCCAATAAAGATAAGCATCTGGCGTTTATGGTCCGGTTGGCACTGACCAAAGGTGAAGGTAATGAGGAGATCAATCCTGTTTACTGGGACGATAACTATATTTCTTTGTTCCCGGGAGAAACCAGAGAAGTAAAAGTAAGCTTTGAGAAAAGAGATCAGGGAGACTCTCCAGTCGTTTTAAAAGTTAGCGGATGGAATATTAAACCGTAAATAGCTGAATTTCAGATGAAAAACCAGGGTAAGGATTCAGTTTGGAAATTTATTGTCTTCCCGGCAGTCACAATGCTATTGGGTTGGGGACTTCGGGGATACATCGGTGGAGGTCCGTTTGGGGCGATGATCCCAGGTGCAATGGTTGCATTCAGCCTTTGCATTTTACTTGGCCTTCCGTTAAAGCCTTCTGCCATCATCGTGGTTTTTGGCGTCGCAGGTATTGGCATTGGCGGAGAAATGACTTATGGTCAAACACTAGGTTTTCTAAGATCCTGGGACACAACATGGTGGGGTGAATTGGGGATCACAATCAAAGGTGGAATCTGGGGACTTCTTGGCGGAGCCATTTTAGCAACCGGCTTCTTTTACAGACAATTATCAAAAAAGACGATCACCATTGCCTATCTAATGCTTTTCATTGGGATGCTGATTGGGTTCAAACTGATCAATCAACCGATGGTGATCTATTTTTCCGATCCGGCAAAACCAAGATTTGAATCGTGGGCAGCATTGCTTTTAGGGGCAGTATTTTATCTTCTGTATCTCAGGCAAAACACATCCAAAGAAACTTTCAAAATCATTTTCCAATTTGCTTTTTGGGGATTGATTGGTGGAGGCCTTGGTTTTTGATTGGGTGGCTTCTGGATGGTTCTGGGAAACCACGTGCCCAAAGAGGTGATTTTTAATAGTTGGTGGAAGATGATGGAATTCACATTCGGGGCGTTATTCGGAGCAGCTTTGGGATATGTCACCTTTCTTAACAGGAAAGAAATTGCTTCCCTGATGGATTCGGCAGGTGGAGTGAGCGAGAAAACTACAGGAAATCCATACCTGGAACTTGGGCTTGTATTCCTAACAGGGCTTTTGATTTACTGGATAATCCCTTACCTGATTGAACCACTGGCTGATCCTGCGAGGGTCATTCCTCAGTTTGGCATCGTGAGTTTTGCGGATGTGATGCTGATCTTTTCGAATTATGCCTTTTACGGATTGATCCTGATTTTGGTGGTTATGAAATACCCGGAAGTAGCCTGGCAATTTGCAATTTCATTAACGTTTTGTCATACAGCCCTTGACCTGTTTCAGGACGTGTATCCCGATGTCTTGTCAAATACTAATCCGACCCAACCCTTCTGGCTTATCCTGGGAATGACATTTATTGTTTCTGTGTTGATTGTTTGGTTTCAACGAAAGGAAAATGCTATCTTTAGCCTGTTTCTCGTACTGGTCTGGTCATGCATTTTGATTGCTTTTCTTAGGCTAAATCTGGAAATCAATTCAGGTCCATCCGATACTTTCTCATTGATCAAATTTGTTTTCGGAACCTATTTTGTTCACATCGTATTCTTCTTTTCGGCTGTTTACATTTCGTGGCGGGCCCGTCATCTGACAACAATTTAAAACAAATTTTACCTGATTCTATAATGCATTAACTTATAATATCTTATGAAACTAATTAGATTTATTCCAATTGTATTGGGTTTCGCATTGGGCCAATTCATCCTGACAGGTTGCTTTCACAAACCGACTCCCATACCAAAACTCGGCGAGGATAGGATCGATAAAGTGATTGCAGCCATGACCTCGGAAGAGAAAATCGGAATGACCGTTGGTGATGGTAAATTCCTTCCTCAAGGGGATAAGAAGTCAACCGAACAAGGTCAGGGCATTATCATTGCCAACCAGAATTCAAATAAGGTTATTCCGAGACTAAATATTTGGTCTTCTGCATTGACAGACGGACCTTCCGGTTTGAACCGCGACCCACATCCTGCCGGAGCTAAGGAATATAGTTATACAACTGCTTTTCCAACATCCACTTGCATTGCCGCAACATGGAATGATGAGTTGGTTGAAAAAGTAGGAAGAGCTTTCGGAAATGAAGTATTGGAATATGACTATGACCTTGTCTTGATGCCTGCACTTAACCTCCACCGCAATCCAAAGTGTGGCCGTAATTTCGAATATTATTCTGAAGATCCTCTACTTTCGGGGAAAATGGCTGGTGCAATGACCCGTGGTTTACAATCAAATGGAATAGGCGCTACACTCAAGCATTTCATGGGAAACAATCAGGAGTCGAACCGTAGGACCTATAATGCAGTCATCAGTCAAAGGGCTTTGCGCGAAATTTACCTGCGTGGTTTTGAGATTGCAGTAAAAGAAGGTCATCCTGAGGCAATTATGACATCTTACAATAAAGTCAATGGCTTTTATACAGCAGAAAACCCTGAATTGCTGAATGATGTTGTGCGCAAAGAGTGGGGTTGGAAAGGCGTTTTTATGACCGATTTCGATGGCTATGGCAGTGCTGTGGCAAAAGTGAGGGCAGGCAACAACATGCTGATGGGTGGCAACATGGACGAAGTGAACGAATTAAGGGCTGCCTTGAAAAACAAATCCCTCGATGAATCGACTCTTGATAAGAACCTGGTTTACAATATGCGTCAAAAGCTCAAATCGCCACGCGCCAAAGGTTATCAACCTTCCCTTAAACCGGACCTGGAAACCCATGCCAAAATCGCAAGGGAAGCCGCTGCCGAAGGTATGGTACTTCTAAAAAATGACAAGAATGCGCTACCATTCAACAATGTAAAAACTGTCGCGGTATTTGGGAAAATTTCCTATTACCTGATTGAGGCAGGAACAGGAAGTGGTGGGATCAGGAGCAATCCCTATGCCATTTCGGTGAATGAAGGACTAAAAACGGCAGGATTTCAGGTGATCAAGGAATTGGAAGACAATTATACTGCCTTTATTGCAGATATATTTGAAAAGAACCTCGTCCCTGACTTTTTCAATAATCCTAAAATGCTGGCTGACAATGGTGTCAAAGATGGCAAAGCCCCTGGCCACTTCAAAAAAAGATTGGTTGCGTTTCATGAAGAGATGGATATGCCAAAGCAAAACATTGAAAAACAGGTGCCCAATTCTGATATTGCAGTGATTACTCTGGGTCGGAGCGGTGGCGAAAATTACGAAAATGGCTATTTGCCAACCTCTGCCATTGAAGTTGATCTGGTCAAAAATGTTTGCGATGCTTATCATGCCGCAGGAAAAAAAGTAGTTGTAGTTTTGAATGTTGGTGGGGTTTGCGAAACCGCCAGTTGGAAAAGTTATCCTGATGCCATACTTTTGGCCTGGCAACCCGGACAGGAAGGTGGCCATGCAGTTGCCGATATCCTGAAAGGTGCAGTTAACCCTTCCGGGAAGTTACCTGACTCATTTCCAATTAAATATGAAGATGTGCCTTCAACAAAATTTTTTCCTGGTGAACCGGCTGAAAACCCCGTCAATTCGTTTTATACTGAGGGTATCTATGTTGGATACCGTTATTATGATACTTTTAAGATTCCCGTATCCTATGAGTTTGGATATGGATTATCCTATACAACTTTTGAATACAGTAACCTGAGATTGAGTAGCAAATCCTTTGACCACCGTATCAATGTGACAATTACGGTGAAGAATACAGGATCGGTAGCTGGAAAAGAGTCTGTTCAACTATATTTGCACGCCCCTTCATCGGAAATGGAAAAGCCTATACATGAACTTAAAGGCTTTGCCAAAACGAACATACTACAACCGAATGATAGTCAACAACTTTCCTTTTCCTTGGATGTCCATTCTCTGGCTTCCTTTCAAAGTGGTTTAAGTGCATGGGTTGCTGATGCCGGAAATTATGAAGTTCGGATTGGTGCCTCTTCAAAGGATATCAGATTGAAAGGTTCATTTAATCTTCCTGAACAAGTCATCGTCGAAAAAGTGCCTGATGTATTGTACCCCAACTTTGCGATAAAGGAGTTGAGCCAAAAATAAAAAGGAATAGCGCATGAAGTCCTGGATTCAGTTCATTATCTTATTGTACTTCTTATTGGGGAATCTTCCGGTTTCATTTTCACAGATCTATAACAGGCGTGACTTAGAGGGTAAACCTGATCCGCAGTTGAGCCAGAAGGACAATGATTTTATGGACCGACAGGACAAGGCGTTTTTGGATACAGTGCAGTCAATTCTGGCTAAATGTCTGCCAACCGTCCAACCGGAAAACAGGGAGCGCACCATGGCCAAAATGCTAATGGATGCTGTTTTCCATGATCCTTATGCTGCCTATCGTAAACCGGTTCAGGATTTTTTTCATGCAAGGATAGATCAGGTAATCAGGGAACTGGAAAATACCAAGGTTGATCATGGTGTACGGATCTGGAAGTTGTACAATATGGCATTTATTGCCCGTACCAAATCGGTAACCATAGCATTTGATCTTGTTAGTGGGATTACCTCGGGTTCGGAAGATTTTGCCATGACTCCAAATCAGGTAGAACACCTTGTGAAACAATGTGATGTGCTTCTGATCACGCATCGTCATGAAGACCATGTCCAAAAAGAGATTGCCGAACGGTTCATCGAGAGTGGAAAACCGGTAGTTGCCACGGAACAAACTTTGAAAAATGAACAGGTCTATTCCCTAATCCAACATCCGGAACGATCGTTCGACAAAATGCAACATCTAAAAGTCCATCAGAATACTCTGGTAGTGGTTGTACTTCCCGGTCATCAAATGAAGGCGACCGATAACAATTGTTATCTCGTCACAACACCAGAAGGAATTACGATTGCCCACATTGGGGATCAGATCAATGAAGGGAACTTTATATCCGACTATGACTGGATCGACAGGGTCTCCTCAAAATACAAGGTCGATGTCCTGATTTCAAACTGCTGGACAAATGACATTTACCGTATCGTAAAAGGGTTTAATTCCCAATTGGTTATGCTGGGTCATGAACTAGAATTGGGCCATCCGGTTTGGGACCGCGTTCCCTACTGGGGCGATGAACAATACCTTGAACTGAACTACTCCAAATTAAAAGCTTCAAAATACCCGGTCGTCGTAACCATCTGGGGTGAATCATTCCACTATCCTCCAAAAAATAGCAATTAATACTTTGATTTTATGCGAATTAAAATATTTCACAAATTTGAAAATCGGTTTCAGCCTAACGGTATTATTTTCGCCACCAAGTCACAAAGACACAAAGTTTCACAAAGATATTATAATGGAAACCTTTGTGATCCTTGGTGCCTTAGAGCCTGTGTGGCAAAAGCCCTATTCCTTTTGTGCTTTGCAACTATTTTAATTGGCATTAATTCAGCTTCATTTGCACAATCAAATGAAGTAAAACCCATTTACCTCGATTACAATTTACCGTTTAAAGTTCGTGTAGCGGACCTTGTCAAACGGATGACCCTTGAGGAAAAGCTGTCACAAATGATTTCACGTATTCCAACCGATTTACCCCGTTTGGGAATTCCTGGTTATCAATGGGGAGGAGAGGCAGGCCATGCCGTTATTGCACGGGCCAACGACTATGCAACCATTTTCGCCACACCAATTTCCCAGGCAGCAAGCTGGAACCGAAAATTGGTCAAGCAGGTCGGAAGCGCAATGGCTGATGAAGCAAGGCCACGATGGGCTGCCAAATTAAATAAGTCAACCCTGACTTTCTGGGCGCCTGTGGTGGAAATGGCCCGCGACCCACGTTGGGGAAGAACGGAGGAGTGTTACGGCGAAGATCCTTTCCTCACATCGCAAATGAGCCTTGCGTTTGTTCAGGGCATTCAGGGCGACCATCCAAAATACCTGAAAGCAATTGCAGCCCCGAAACATTTCGCGATGAACAACGAAGAGTGGTGCCGGCACAACGGCTCCTCCAATGTTGACGAGCAATTGTTCAGGGAGTACTACCTGAAACCTTATCAGGTGCTTGTTCAGGAAGGAAAAGTTGAACAGATGATGGCCGCTTACAATCGCATCAATGAAGTCCCCAATGTCGCCAATAAGATGTTGCTGACCGATATTTTGCGCAAGGAGTGGGGCTTCGAAGGAAATGTCGTTTCCGATTGTAATGGGGTCAAAGATTTGTATGTGGGTCATAAATATGTGGCAACGGTTCAGGAAGCCATAGCAGCAGCCCTGAATGCCGGAATGGACATTGAATGTGGTGATTGTTTTAAGGATTTTCTTGCCGAAACAGTGAAGAAAGGGATGGTTTCCATTGCCACCATCGATACGGCTGTAACGAGGCTGATGCTGGGTCGTTTCAAATTGGGATTGTATGATCCTGAATATCTGAATCCCTATACAAAAATCCCTTTATCAGTTGTTGATGGTCCGGTCAACCGTGAACTGGCTCGTGAATCTGCACGTCAGGGAATCGTCCTGCTGAAAAATACAGGAAATATATTACCCCTGGACAGAAACAAAATCAAATCTGTTGCTGTGATTGGTCCGGGTGCCAAGGTCTGTCAGTTAGGAGGTTATATAGGCGGGTACTCAAAAGCCGTTTCAACGTATGAAGGAATCGTCAACAAGCTCGACAGTACCAAAGTAATCTTCGCACAGGGAACAGATGTGAAAATATCTTTACCTGCAATTCCAACAGAATACCTGATTCCTGCCAAAGGGAAACCTGGCGAACATGGCCTGACAGGGGAGTATTTCAGCAATACTGATTTTTCAGGCGAACCGGTTTTTATGAGGAACGATGCAGTGATTGACTTCAATTTTGGGAAGGGTACGCCTGATTCAAAAATCCCGATTGATTACTTTTCGATCAGGTGGACCGGTAAGTTCATTGGTCCTGTTACAGGAAGTTATTACATCGGTGGTGAATTTGATGATGTTATCCGTCTTTCCATCGACGGCAAAACGCTCATAGATCGTCCTAATAACAGGAATAAATCTTCCGATGTTGTGAAGATTGAGATTGTAAAAGGGAAACAATATGACATCAAAATAGAATATGTCGAGCAATGGTACACAGCCGTCATGAAACTTTGGGGCGCGGCTTACAATCCTGATAAATTCAAGGAAGCTGTAGCGGCCGCCCGGAATGCAGAAGTCGCAGTCGTAGTGCTTGGTACCGACGAAAGTGTCGAAAAGGAAGGCGTTGACCGTGCTGATCTCAACCTTCCGGGAGATCAGGAAGATTTGGTAAGGGCAGTCTATCAGGCTAATCCAAGAACAATCGTGGTTCTGCAAAACGGCGGGGCCATGTCAATAAACTGGGTAAATGAAAATATTCCAGGTATAGTCGAAGCATGGTATGGTGGAGAAGAAGCCGGAAATGCAATTGCACATGTGCTGTTTGGTGATTACAATCCTGCAGGCAGGTTACCGATGACATTTTATCAATCATCGGATGATCTCCCTTCTATCAGCGATTACGATATCCGAAAAGGCAGAACATACATGTATCCTAAATATACCAACAAAAAAGGTCAGACAGTAGAAACAAAGACGCTTTACCCGTTTGGGTATGGTCTCAGCTACACTCAGTTCAGTTATACAAATCTTAAAGTTTCCCCATCTCAAACCGGTGCAAATGGAACCATTACCATTATAATGGATGTCAAAAATACGGGTTCAAAATTGGGTGACGAAGTTGTACAAGTCTATGTGACTGACATGAAGGCAAGTGTACAACGCCCTGATAAACAGCTTGTCGCATTTGATCGTGTTTCTATTGCCCCGAACCAGACTAAAACCCTGGAATTGTCATTTCCTGCAAAGGATCTGGCTTTTTGGGACGTGAAAAAGAAGACATTCGTAGTCGAACCCGGCAAATTTAAATTAATGGTGGGGAGCTCTTCAAAAGACATTAAAGTAACCAATCAGTTTGAAATAAAATAAGTTAACCATGAAAAAACAATGGATCAGCATTTTAATTGTAGGTTTGACCCTTGGTACTGCCTGGGCCATCAGGGGTCAGTTTGGGCATGAACCGGGTGCCGCATGGGCTGGAGGTATTGGTGGATTAGCCCTTGTACTTGCTTCAAAACGGAAGGACTGGTATTCAAACGTTTTCTCCATTGTCTTTGCAGCAGCCATAGGATGGGGAGCAAGTGGGATGATTAGTTACGGACAGGTAGTTGGTTATGGCCGGAGCGCAAATTTCCCCAATGCTTTTTACGGTTTACTGATGCTTTTTGTGATCGGCTTATTGTATGGAATACTGGGTGGAGGCCTTGTCGGATTGACTTTGCAATCTTCAGAAAAGAATAAAGTTAAATGGGGTGCCCTTTTCTCAGAAATGGTTGCCGGAGGAATCCTTGGTTATTATTTAATGATCGTTCAGTTTGAATGGTTGATGACCCCTCCCCGCGATGAGATGTGGGCGGTTAGTTGTGGTGCAGGTCTTGCTTTGTGGTGGCACATGGTCAGGAATAATTACCATTCCCCTATTCGGGTTGCTTTATATTCGGCGATAGGGGCAGGTTTTGGATTTGCTTTCGGAAATTTCCTTCAGACTTTGGGAACGGTCATGGAGATACAGTTTAACATGTGGAACGTGATGGAATACAGCATCGGGTTCTTCGGTGGGATCGGAATGGCCTATGGTGTGTTCAAGTCACCTTGGAAAGAGGAATTGCCAATTCCCGAAAAGTGGGAAACCAATGTTGCAATGTTTGTCGTTTTCGTTGCTATTCCTTTTATAATCCTAACTGATTCAATGGGTTACAATACATTGATGGAAAGGATCAAAGACAAAAACAATCCCGAATTGTCGGCCATGCTTAGCATGGTTTGTGCTTCAATCATAATTTTGTCCGTTGCAGTTTTTGGCTACCTAAAGTCCAAAAAATCAAAAATCAGTTATGAGGAAAAAGATGTCAATCAAATGCTGATCGGTTATTTGGCAGCCTATATATCTGTTAGTTACATTGTATCTGGCTGTTTTGCCGGTAATTTCCCTTTGAACCACCAACTCTACTGGGTCAATTTCGTGATCATTCTGGTTCTTTTCAATAAGCGATTCCCATCTTTCTTTGAAAGTCCCATCCCCCAAATGAACATCAACCGCTGGTGGCTGATGGTTGGAGGAATTGTAATAATTATCATGTTACTTGCCTGGATTTCAATCAATATCCATGGGGATATGGGTGGAGTACATGATCGTTTTTAACTCAAAACCAATATTTCCATTATTTCAACTTATTTCCATTTATTTCAACTTCTTTCTGAATGACGAAATACAATCACAAAATAATTTCAATCTTAATCCTGATCCTCCTTCTGCCAAAATTTCAATTGTATGCACAAGGTAGAATGGTCCGGGGCGAGGTTAAAACTGAATATTCTATTTCAGGAACGAAAGCCGATTTCTATGTTTCGGCTTCAGGGAACGACAGTTGGTCGGGTAAACTCACTGAACCGAATCCTGTGAAAACCGATGGTCCGTTTGCCACAATCGGGAAGGCGCAAAATGCAGTAAGGGAACTTAAAATTCAGTTATTTAAACAGAAGAAACCAGCCATTGACAAACGGTTTGTAGGGACTCCCCATCAATTCGGTACTGGCCGTGATATTCTTGTACTGATCCGCGAAGGGGTTTATACACCGGATACGACACTCGTTTTCAGGCCTGAGGATGGGGGTGAACGGATCGAAACCGACCTACCGACCGGAGCTTTTGAATACCACGAATTGAAAGATTGCTTCGTCACCTATGCTGCCTATCCGGGTGAAAAACCTGTTATTTCGGGTGGTGCAAGGATAACAGGTTGGAAGGACAAAGGAAACGGTAAATGGCAGGCAGAAGTAATGGGCAATTCCATTAACGATTTATATGCAAATGGCAAAAGGCTTACATTGGCCAGAACACCAAATTCAGGATACTTCCTGACCGACGGACAACCCAACGATTCAAGTTGTTTTAAGTTTAAGGAGAAAGATATCCAGGCTTGGAAAAACCTTGAACAAGGAAGGATCAAACTGGTTGTGAGATGGGGCTCACAATACAATACGATCACCAAAGTTGACACAAAAAAACGATTGGCTTACCTTGGAAAACCAACGCCGGATATCTTGTTAGTCCCACCCAAATATTACATCGAAAATATTGAAGCCCTGATGGATACTGTGGGGGAGTGGTTTTATAATCAAAGTCAGCAAACCCTAAGTTTTAGCGCCGATAAAGAAATCGGTAATCCGAATGAAGCTGAAATGATCATTCCAAAATTGAGTAATCTTGTCCATGTGATGGGAACACGCGAAAAGCCTGTCAGGAACCTCCGTTTCTTTGGCCTGACCTTTAGCAATACCCGCGAAGGTGGTAGCGCGACATTTCTGGCAGAGTATGTCAAAAATTGTGAATTATTAGGCAATCAGATCGAAAATGTGGGTCAGGCTGCCATCCGTTTTGGGCAGGGAAGTTATCATAACCTGATCAGCAAGAACAGGATTAACGATGCAAAAGGTTCAGGGATTGTTGTAGCAGGTGCGCCTAAGCCTGCCGATTGGAATGATGTGGTTAGCGATAATACGGTCTCCTCTAATAAGATAACAAACCTACGACCTGCGGTTACGGGAATAACGACCTATAATGCCATCCGATCCAATGTTTCGCACAACTACATCTCGAATACCGGAAGTTATGGGATTACATTGGGAAGTTGGCCCAATATCGAAGAGACGAGCGATGGTAGCCATCTTGCTGAATACAACCATGTTTCATTTACCAATATGGAACGTGACGATGAGGGTGGAATTGCAGTTTATGGATTAAGTCCCGGTTCCGTCGTACGTAAAAACCTGATCCATAATGTCCATCCGGCAGGAACAAACGAAAATGTTGGGTCCTTTTTCCAGAATATGTCGATGGGTTGGAAGGTTTCCGACAATATTTACTACAACCTCCAGCAAGGCGAAATGAAACTTTGTGCCTGTTATATCGTGGACAACAGCTATACAAATAACTTTGTTATAGCAGCACCCATGGTTAATCCAGAGGAAATCATTGACGGTGAACCCGATTACTCTTTTGATAAACTGGAGGTTACTTCAACTAATCAAAAATTGACAGCCGGGAATGATGTGACCATCTCAGCAGAAATTCAGAACAATGGATCAACAGGAATTGAAGCTGTCGAATTGTATATTGATGGGAAAGTTGCTGTAAAACAATTGTTTCCGGTTATTTCCAAAAATATTCGAACAATCACATTTACCTATAAATTTAATGAACCAGGCAATCACAGGGTCGCCATCGGTTCAACACCTGAAAAAGAACTGACGATTAGTGGCAATCCCATCTATTTGATTTATAGTGATTTTAAAACATCAATGACTGAAATACCTTTGGGTGATTCTTTATATGTGAGTTTTACTGCAAAGAATATTCGGAATGAATCCATTTTGCAACGCATTGAATTGCTGAACAATAACAAACCTATAGTTTCAAAGGAAATACAATTTGAAAAGCTGGAAGTTAAATCGTTTACATTTTCCTTCCTTCCAGTGATCGGGGAGCAATCCCTTACAATTGGAACCCTTGATCCGGTAAAGGTAAAGGTCTATCCAATCCGAAAAGTGAATATTGAGCAATCAAATTTCCTGACCTATTGCTCCACCACGGCACAACCAGGTAAATTTGAGGTTGACGCCACAAACAATCATTTTGAAATTTCAGCCTCAGGTACGGACATCCTTCATGCAGAAGACTCTTATGGAACTGTTTATCTAAAAGGAGCTATCAAAGGCAATTTTGTTGCAACGGTCAAACTCTTCCAATTCAGCGAAAATATCAGCGAATGGTATCGTGCAGGTATTTTTGTGCGAAACGACCTTTCCAAAAGCCACACCTCCGAAAAAGGAAGCCTTGGATCTTTTCTGTTATTTTCGACAACCAAACGCTGTGGCGCACAATGGGACGAATTTGGGAACGGCTGTATGCACAACACAAAAAGCAAAAACTATGGCGCCGAAAACCCTATTCCGGTATGGTTAAAGTTGGTACGTCATGGCAACAGCTTTTCGGGATATTACAGTTTTGACAATAAAACATGGATACTTTCACGCGAATCGGGCGAAATACCGGGATTGGCACCCGTGATGGACATTGGTTTGGCAGGAGGCTCAAATGATCAAAGGGTAGGAAAGGTGGTATTCGAGGATTTTCAGGTTTGGGTTGAAGAAAAATAGTTTTCAAGTGAAAGAAGGTTTTCTCAAATCAAGATCCACCAAGAGAATTCTTCTGTCACATCCTTGAAAGCGATTTTTGGTTATTTGTATGCTGGAATTGAAGCCTTTGGCTCTCCTTCGAATGTCAATTCGATCACATTCAAAGAAATAATTTGAAATATTGATTCATATCTGATTATTAAGTAGTTGTATGGTTTTTTAGAGATAGCCTCACTCGAAGTGAGACTATCACTTTTGGTCTTTTCTATTTTTCAGGTACTCCAAAAGTACCTGTGGGTTATCGGTCTGAATTCCGTCTGTTCCCCAACTGAGAATCTGTCCCCATTCTTCCGGTGTACCTTTGCTCTCGTCAACAATAACCTTTGCCTGATGACTATGTGCAGTTTTCACAAAACTTTCGCTCAGTTGCTTCATATCGCTAGCCAGCGAACGTGGATGAACATGCTTTACAACTTCATCGATATTTTTTTCCGGCCCGGGATCTGGCATTGGTAAGCATTTGTATGATAGATCCTTAAGCTTTTTGATCACTTCCATTCTTGAAGCCGGAATATACCAGATGATATCCCTTTCCATATCATACTTTTTAATGATGGGAAGTAATTCTGTTACAAGGTCTTCTTTAAGATCAAGATAAATGCCAATTTGACCACGGCATAACTGTAATATTTCTTCAATGGTGGGGATACGGGTATTTTTCCAGTCGGGGCCGGTTTTTTCACCAATGTCCATTTGTTTGAGTTCCGCAAGGGTATAGTCTTTCACTTTGCCGGTTTTGCCAACCACATACTGATCGATTGTTGCATTGTGGACACTTACTATCCTGCCATCTTTTGTAGCACGCGTATCGATCTCCACAAAATCACATCCCAGATCAATGGCTTTTTGGATGGCAGGAAGTGAGTTTTCCGGAATTCCAATATGAGCGCCCCGGTGGGCGATGACATAAGTATTCCCATTGCGTGGTTGCGGAAAATAATCCTTTGCATCCATGCTGACTTTACCATCGGGGGTTTTGGCTGAGGACCATTCAGGGACTGCTTTCAATGCATCCATGTAATTGTGGATCACATCGGTATGACAGTCTTCCTGCCAGCCACCTTCGCGCAGCCACCCATATTCGCCTGTCTGGTCACAAACTACGCCATCTTCCCGGATAAAATAGGAAATCCACGAAAGGTTACGGAATGCGATGTCCCTGTATTTCTCACCACCACCTGCAGCATAAAACATGGCTGTTACTGCTCCGAAAGTTGAATTGATGCCACCCCAGGCACGGCGGTCGGTATCCTGTTCGCCAACACATGTAACCCCTCCGGGACGTTCCATCCCAAAGTTCCTGATCGCAAACTGGATACATTGTTCGGCACGTTCTTTCCAAAGAGGATCGAGCTTCTCTCTTTTTTCAATCAGGTATCTGGCCATATTTAGTGGAGACCAGGCATTCCGGTTGTCCTCTTTTGGCTGATCTTCAAAGAATTGTACCCACAACGAATGGTTCCGGTCCTCAGGGGCATTCAGTTGGTATTCAATAATCCAATTCCACAAACTCCTTCTCGAAGATTGAAAATCCTTATTTCCCATTTCAATCAATCCATCAAACAGCCTGAGGATATAAACCATGTTTCCGCTTCGTTCGCCCCAATACCGACCGGTTGTGGCATCGACCCTGAATGGCCATGGCGAACGTGCACCATTTCCGGGCCGCATATTTTTAACCAAAATGCGTGCATTGTGAATGGCCTGATCGAAATAACGTTTGTCGTTTGTCACTTTAAATAATTCCAAAAGTGCAAACCCGGCAATCCCTCCCTTATCGGGTTCGATTACATTTTTGCCATAATCGGCATCGTTCTGTGAACTTTGCTGTAGAGGGAACTCTGTGATGATACCTGTTGACCTGGTAAAGTTCGGATAAACACCTTCGATAGAAGTATTTGCCTCATTTACAAGATAATCACCCATTTTTTTTGCAATATCAAGTACCTTTTGATTGGTCTTACCTTTGTATTCCCAATATTTTAAATAGGAAATAATACCCATCCCATTTTGAGTGGCGGGTATGAAATCATTACGGTATGATTGGTATTTCTCATTCATGAATGTAATGTAAACATATGAGGGATAGCCTTTTTCGTTTACCGGGGCTTTTAAGTACCAATCCATCTCTTTTTCAATGGCATCGTCCCAGGTTGTCCATGGAATCAGTCCGGGTTCTTTTGTAGAAAAATCATAAGATGCTGTGTGCCAACCAATTTTATCGGGCAGGTAATGAAATTCGGGTTGTGCGGACAATTCAACCTGCTGTATAATACTAATTAACAGCATAATAGAAAATAGACTTAAAAATGAACGTCTCATTTGTATTTAATTTGTCTTAGGGTTATAATCTCGTAAAAATGAATTTTAGACCTACAGTTTTGATTCATTGTTTACAAAAATAAGGTTTTTGAAGCGGATTCAAATCAACTGTACGATAAGATTGAATATTTGGTTATTAAGTAATTCGACCTTAGTTTTCCTTTGTTTCAACTTTAGCAGTAAAGTCAATATTCAAAAACAAATCAATCTTGAATATTCCCTTCCTTTGGAGGGATAGCGAAGCTGAGATGGTTAACGCAAGATGTTTATAATCAATTGATTGATTAATTTTATTGTAAGCCACATAAATCTCCAATTGTTTAACTATTTTTACTCAGATTTTATTATTGCAATTTATTTAATATTACGTTTTTTACTGTAAATTAGCTGCATGAAAAAACTATTCACACTCTCATTACTGGTCGTTTTGTCTATTGGTTTGTTTGCACAAACATCTTTGACTTATAAAAACAATGGCTTAGCCATTGGTGATTCAAATACATTCCAGGAGATACAATATCTGGATCCCGGAAATACAGGTACCGGCCAGACATGGGATTTCACCAATTTGATCTATACCGGTAAAAGCCCGGTCAGTTCCATTCTGATACCTCCGGTTCAAAAGTTAACGGGCATCGGTAGTACCAATATCCTGTTGAATGACAATGGGTATGATTATTTTATGAAATCTTCTGAAAATCAACTGGAAGAGTTGGGGTACGTCAACAAGGAGTTGAAAATAAACCTTGTTTATTCCGATCCGGTAATAAAAATGAAATACCCTTTTAACTATGGGTCCATGTTCAACGACCATTTTATAGGAGTAGCATTTGCTAATGATTCGAACAGGATTGATTTTTTCGGAGATTGTTTCGTAAGTGCTGATGCTTGCGGAGCCCTAATCCTTCCCGATCGTATCATTGAAAATGCATTGCGGGTTAAATCGGTCAAAAAGGGGATACAGATCAATATGTGTGGGAAGGTAGATATCAATATTGTCAGATACAGTTGGTATGCTGACGGTTATAGGTATCCTATCGTGACCACCAATATGATTGAAACTAGCTATTACAATGCGGCGCCTACCTTTACAAAGAGTTCGTTTATCAACACACAACAGTGGATTGAGAAAGGTGCAAATATTGGCATGGGTTTTCCCGGAAAAATTATTGGATCAGAAAGCCTGATTGACAATCGTGCAATCACAGTTACACTATCCCCCAACCCATTTCAAGAGAGACTCACCTATTCTTTTACACTAGATAAGCCTATGTCTGTGTCGGTAGAGCTATTTGATTTGTCGGGTAAGCACATTGCCTGGCATGAAAAGAAACAGCTTAAAGCGAATGGTTTACATACCGGAGAGTTAGGACCATTAACAAACAACTTACCGACAGGCGTTTACTTTGTTAGGTTTACTTTTGACAACCAATCTGTTATACGAAAAGTAATTAAGATTTAAAAACAATATGAAAACAGAACAACGTATTTATTCACAGGCCACTGGCTGGGTAAAAAAGAGCGAGTTTGGAATGGGCAATCTTGCTCAATTGGTGTTCCTATTTGGCAACAGGGACTTGCTGAAAGAGCAGAAGCATATCGATTATGTGAAAGGTGCTTACCCATGTGCGCAAATTGTAGGTTGCTCTACATCGGGCGAGATTTGTCAGGAAGAAATCTTCAATAATCACATTGTCTGCACTGCTGTTTGGTTTCAGGACACCCAAATTGAGATTGCGCATGAACAAATCGGCTGTATGGACGACAGTTTCATGGTTGGCGAAAAACTTGCCGCACAACTCGACAAAGAAGATCTTGTCCACATCCTGGTCCTTTCCGAGGGGTTGAACATCAATGGGAGCGAACTTACAAAAGGGATCAACAACCATCTGAACGACAGGATTCCTGTTACTGGAGGTTTGGCCGGCGACCAGGCTAACTTTGCTGAAACCGTGATTGTACTCAATCAGGTGGGAGTAAAAAACCTTGTACTGGCAATCGGGTTTTATGGGAAACATATTCATGTGGGCCATGGTTCGATGGGTGGCTGGGATTCTTTTGGGGTTGACCGTGAAGTAACCCATTCAAAAGGGAACATTCTTTATGAACTCGACGGTTATCCGGCCCTGGAGCTTTACAAACGTTACCTCGGTGACCATGCCGCCAACCTTCCGGCTTCGGCACTGCTCTTCCCGCTCAACCTCTGGCTGAAAAACCCTGAAAAATCTGTTGTCCGTACAGTTTTATCGGTAAATGAAGCCGATGGGAGCATGGTTTTTGCAGGCGATATTCCTCAAGGCGAATATGTCAGGTTAATGAAGGCCAGCAACGACCAATTGATAGATAGTGCCAACGGTGCGGCAGAAATGTCGAAAACCAGTCTTCGAAATACCGATCCTGACCTTGCCATCCTGATCAGTTGCGTTGGGAGGAAACTTGTGCTAAAGCAAAGGGTAGAGGAGGAGCTTGAGTCTGTTCGCGAGGAAATCGGGAACAACGCCACGATGACCGGCTTCTATTCGTATGGTGAAATCTGCCCTATCGAACCCTTCGACCAACATTGTGAACTTCACAACCAAACGATGACCATAACCCTGTTTAAGGAAGTATAGACCTTAGGGTTATGGAAACCAACTTTTGTAAACTCCTCGCGAGGCAGATAAAACGTCATTTTGGTTCGACCGATAATCTGCCTGAAGAACTACAAGGTATTATGCTGGACATCAACAATACCTACAATAATTTTGAAGATGATGTCAGGCTGCTCCAAAATTCCATTGAAATCAGCTCCCAGGAGCTTAGGGATGCCTTCCGGAAACAAAAGCTCGATGGTGAAGCGCAAAAAGAAGTCATCAGCAAAATCAAAGGTGCCATTTTTGCGCTGACACCTACAGGCCTGGAAGACATTGATGCAAATGAAACAACCGCTTCAGGAAACGATCATTTGTTCGATTCGCTGACAAAATTGATTGAAGAGCGCAATCAGGCGGAGGAATCCCTAAAACAAGCCTCGACCCGTCTTTCCTTGGCTACACGTGCAGGAGGTGTAGGTGTTTGGGACTACGATCTGGTTAATGACGTTCTATTATGGGATGATCAAATGTTTGAACTCTACGGAGTTGACACAAAGAATTTTATTGGGGCTTATCAAACCTGGAGGGATGGTTTACATCCTGATGATCTTGCAAAGGGTGATGAAGAAATTCGGATGGCCATTAGTGGCGAAAAAGAGTTCAATACCGAATTTCGTGTTGTCCGGCCGGATGGTTCAATTCACAATATCCGGGCGATTGCCACAGTGCAGCGCAACGATGCCGGCAAACCTTTGCGCATGATAGGTACCAATTGGGATATCACAGAATTAAAGAAAAAAGAAGAAGAGAGTACACGCCAATCAGGACTAATAACATCATTGCTCGATTCCATTCCCGATTTCATTTTTTTCAAAGACATAGACGGAGTTTATCTTGGATGTAACCCGTCTTTTGCAGAATTTGTCGGAAAGCCGAGGGGAGAGATTGTTGGAAGGACCGACTTTGACCTTTTTGGCAAAGAAATAGGAGATTTTTTCAGGTACCACGACAATGAGATGCTTAAGTATAAACAACCCAAGCACAATGAAGAGTGGATTACCTATCCAGACGGAAGAAGGATACTGATCGATACACTTAAAACACCCTACCTTGGGGCAGACGGAAGCCTGATCGGTATTCTTGGGGTAAGTAGGGATATCACCTTGAGAAAGGAGGCTGAGGAAGCTTTACTGAAACATGCCACGTTACAAAAAATCCTCATGGATATGGCTTCTACTTACATAAATGTCCCTATTGACCAGGTAAACGATACGATCAATGAATCTCTGAAAACTTTGGGGACATTTGTTGCTGCCGACAGAAGCTATATTTTCACCTACGATCCTATAAAGAAAACCACATCAATTGAATACGAATGGTGCAACGCTGATATTGCCTCTCAGATTGACGAACTACAGGATATCTCATTCGATATGTTTCCCGACTGGGTCACAACCCATCAGAAAGGCGATATTCTGTATATCGCGGATGTTCCAGCACTGCCTGAGGGAAACCTGAAGAAGATATTGCAACCACAGGGAATTAAGAGTTTAATTACGATTCCAATGATGTCTGGCGGCAAATGTATCGGATTTATTGGTTTCGATTCTGTCAAAAATTTCTATCAATACACCGACGATTCGATCACTTTGCTTCAACTGTTTTCACATATGCTGGTGAATGTAAAAAACAGGGTGAAGGCTGAAAACGAGCTGATCGGAACGAATCTCTATCTCGAATCGGCTACGATTAAAGCCAATGAAATGGCTGTCCGTGCCGAAACAGCCAACAAGGCAAAAAGTGTTTTTCTTGCTAATATGTCGCACGAAATCAGGACACCGCTCAATGCTATCATTGGTTTTTCGCAATTGATGAACCGCGACAAGACGATGGCTGATACGCAAAGGGAATACACCACCTCGATCATCCGGGCCGGCGAACATCTTTTGGCGCTAATCAACGATATCCTGGAATTGTCGAAAGTTGAAGCGGGGCGTGTAGCACTAAATCCCACAAATATCGACCTCCATTCGTTTATGAACGATATCCAATTGATTTTTAAAGAGCGGGTCCAAACCAAGCACCTCTGGTTGTTATTTGAAACAGTAGGTGAAATTCCTCATTATGTGATTGTTGACGAAAATAAGTTGCGACAGGTATTTATCAACCTGATTGGAAATGCAATTAAATTCACAGATAAAGGTGGCATAGCCGTGCGTACCCGTTATGACAAAAATAACGATAGAACAGGCCGTCTAGTCGTTGAAATAGAAGATTCGGGGGATGGTATCCCGGAAAACGAAATAGCTAACCTCTTCAAACATTTTGTCCAGACAAGTTCCGGAATAAAAAAAGGGAGCGGCACAGGTTTAGGCCTTGCCCTTAGCCGCGAATTGGCAATAATTATGGGTGGCGATATTACCGTTTCCAGCAAAGTAGGAACAGGATCGGTATTCACTTTTTATGTAGAAATAAAGGAAGGCGAAACGGAACCTGTTAAAGCTGAAAACACTAAGTACGTTGTATGTTTAGATAAAAATGAAAAATCATGCCGCATACTTGTAGTGGACGATAAAATTGAAAATCTGAGAGTTGCGGTCAACCTTCTTAAAGAAGTGGGTTTCGAAACAAACGAAGCTATAAACGGGGAGGATGCAATCACTAAATTCGAACAGTGGGATCCACACCTTATTTTAATGGACCTTCGAATGCCTATCATGGACGGATTCGAAGCGACGCGCCGTATCAAATCGACAGAAAAAGGGAAAAAAACACCAATCGTGGCATTGACTGCCAGCACTTTCGAAGAGGAACAAATGAAAGTTGAACTTCTTTTAATGCAAGGTCATATCCGCAAACCTTTCCGCGAAAGCGTATTGTTTTCGACGATATCGAAAATCCTTGGTATCAAATATATCTATGAAGACGATATAATTTCCGAATCAGGTATTCATCCCAAAAAAGAATGGTTGGTTTTAAACGAAATATCGAAACTGTCCAATAACCTGAGACAACAAATGTTGGATGCGATAATGGTTGCCGATTTCGACCTTTTAATCGGGTATATTAACGCTATTGAACAGGATAATCCAAAACTCGGTCAATATCTCAAAGAACTTGCCAATGATTACGAGTACGGCAAATTACAACAAATACTCAATCTGGAAAAAGTGTAATGAAAATAACGTTTAAAACCATATCGGTACTGTTTGCTATATTCGCAACCGTTTTCATGTTGTTTTTTGCATGGATAATGGCTTTCATGTCCGAGCGCGAAATGAAAGATAATTTGCTTTTGCAAACAGAGATTGGTGCCCGTTCAATCAATATTGAACATTTCAAAAATCTGACGGGAACACCGAAAGATTTGGGAACAACTGATTATCTTCGTCTTAAAGAACAATTTGCCTCCATACTTACCGTCAACAAAAAGTTGCGATTCGTCTATCTCATGGGTCTTAAGGAAAACGGCCAACTTTTCTTTTATGCCGACGACCGACCTGTAGGAGATGTGGAAGAATCCCCGGCTGGAATGGTCTATGAGGATGCGCCCGACGGGTTCTTTAGGGTGATGCAAACAGGGATTGCAAGCATCGAGGGCCCTTTCACCGATAAATGGGGCTCGTTTGTAAGTGGGTGCGTGCCTCTTGTCGATCCTAAAACAGGAAAAACAATGGCCATTTTTGCGATAGATTTTGATGCAAGGTTATGGTATTGGGAAATAGCCACTCATGCTGCACTACCTGTAGGCCTATTGGTTGTGCTACTGTTGGGCGCAATTGTGGTTTTAGTTTCGAGAAACCGGGGCAAACGATTGCGGGAAAGTGAAGAGAATTTCCGTACTTTTTTTGGGTCAATAGCCGATTTGTTGTTTGTGCTGGACGGCAGTGGCAATATGATAGATGTGAACGAAACCGTATTGCGGCGATTGGGATATTCAAAAGAAGAATTGATAGGGCAATCGGTGCTGATGGTCCATCCGGAAAATAGAAGGTCAGAGGCAGGTGCCACTGTTGCTGCCATGCTTGAAGGCACGAAAGATTTTTGCCCGGTACCTTTACTGTCGAAAAGCGGGGTTGAATTCCAAGTCGAAACAAGAGTCTATCCTGGTGTCTGGAATGGGAATCCAGCTTTGTTCGGTGTTGTTAAAGATTTAACCAGTATAAAACAATCGGAAGAAAAATTTCACAAGGTTTTTCAGTCGGGTTCAAATCTGATGGCAATATCAACCAGCAGTACAGGTCGCTTTATTGATGTAAACGATTTGTTTTTACGAGTCCTGGGCTTTACCAGGGAAGAGGTTATAGGAACATCATCGAATGAAGTGATCATTTTTGACGATGCCGAAAAAGGGGCTTGCATTAAATCGATCATGGAAGACCAGGGTTTCGCCAAGGATATAGAGGTAAAAATCAGAACAAAAACAGGTAATATGCTTTTGGGGCTGTTTTCTGCGGCTCCTTTAACTCTCGGTGAGGAGCAATGCTGGCTGACAACAATAACCGACTTGACCAAACGCAAAAAGGCGGAGGAGGCTTTGATCGAAAGCAACCAAAAATTCGAGGCAATTATTTTAGCCTCCCCAGATGGTATCGGAATGGCATCGCTCGATGGAAAACTGCAACTGATGTCTGATAAATTAATTTCAATATTTGGTTATTCCCTCGAAGAAAAAAGTGCGCTAATGGGCAGAGTATTTTTTGATTTTATAGATCCTGGCTACCATGAAAAATTGAGGGAAAATATGCAAAAATTGCTTGCTGGTAAGAATAGCAATAAGATAAACGAATATCTTGCGATAAAGAAAGACAACAGTAGAATTTATGTTGATTTAAACGCCTCTGTACTATTTGATTCGAATGGCTTGCCCTCTAACGTTCTTTTTGTTGAACGCGATATTACCGAAAGGAAACAGACCGAAGAGGCGCTAAGGGAATCCCAGGCCCTATATCACTCTTTCGTCGAGCATATGCCTGCCGGTGTGTTCCGAAAAGACAGTGAAGGACGTTTTAATTTTGTAAATTCTTTGTTTTGTAAACTCAAAGGACTGTCAGCTAACGAGATAATAGGTAAAACCATAAAAGAACTTTCAGATTACGAAGAGACTTTGGAGGCCGGTAGCAATCGGGAAATAATGCATAGGCAAAAAACTGTTTTAGTTTCCGATGAAGCCACCCATCATGATGAAATCATGCATTCCGGTAAGCCCATCGAAATAGAAGAGTTCTATACCTATGCCGATGGAACCTTCAAGTATTTGGATGTTGTCAAATCGCCCGTGTTTTCAGCTACAGGAAAAGTTATCGGTTCACAGGGAATACAATTCGATATTACAGAACTGAAAAAAATGGAAGAAGTGCTGTTAAAAGCTAAACAAGAGGCTGAATCGGCAAATAAATCGAAGAGTTTGTTCCTGGCGAATATGTCGCACGAAATTAGGACACCTTTGAACGCGATCATTGGTTTTTCTCAATTGATGAATCGCGATAAGCTATTAACAGATTCTCAAAGGGAGTATAATGTTTCAATTATCCGTGCCGGCGAACATCTTTTGTTGCTGATCAACGATATTCTGGAACTGTCGAAAATTGAAGCCGGCAGGGTCGTTTTGAACCCGACAAATATTGATTTACATGCACTTTTTGAAGATATCCAAATCATTTTTAAAGAAAACTTGAGGTCCAAAAATCTTCAGTTTATATTTGAGACCGCCGAAGACCTTCCTTCTTGTGTGCGTGTCGATGAACATCGGTTGCGTCAGATATTTATCAACCTAGTTGGCAACGCGGTAAAATTCACCGAACAGGGCGGCATTGCGGTGCGTGTACGTGTTGATAAATCGAACAAGGATACAATGATGCTGGTGGTCGAGATCCAGGATTCGGGACCGGGTATTTCGGAAGAGGAATTGGTAAAACTTTTTAAAAACTTCGAGCAAACAAGTACAGGGATCAAGAAAGGGAGCGGTACAGGTTTAGGCCTGGCACTCAGTCGTGAATTGGCTATTTTAATGGGTGGCGACATTACCGTTTCGAGCCAGGTCGGAAAAGGCTCGGTATTTACTTTTCGCGTAGAAGTAAAAGAAGGAAAATTTGAGGTCGATGAAAAAACCATTTCAAAACATGTGGTTTGTATCGATAAAGGCCGGAAGACTTATAGGATTTTATGCGTTGACGACAAAGAAGAGAACCTTAAAGTTGTCGTCAACCTTCTCAAACTTGTGGGATTTGAAACCAACGAAGCAGTGGACGGGTCAGATGCAATTGCAAAATTTGAAGAGTGGTCACCTGACCTTATCCTGATGGATATGCGCATGCCTGTTATGGATGGATATGAAGCAACCCGCCGTATCAAATCAATGGAAAAAGGACAACAAACACCGATCGTGGCTTTGACGGCAAGTTCTTTCGAGGAGGAACGGATGGAAATGGCCATACTTGGCATGCAAGGTTATATCCGTAAACCATTTAATGAAAACGAGTTGTTTGATACCATCGCCGAAATTCTCGATATTAAATACATTTATGAAGACAAAAAATCTTCTGGACAGGAAAAATACCTAAACGATGATGGGGCAATACTTGAAGATATTTCAAAATTGGCCAAAAGCATTGTGCAAAAAATGTTGGACGCACTTGCAATTGCCGATTTGGATCTCTTGATCGAGTTGATCAAAAGTATTGAAACCGAAAATCCGGAACTTTCACAGCAACTCAAGATGCTTGCCAATAATTATGACTATGATTACTTACAACAAATTCTCAATCCAGATAAAGTGCAATGAAACGAGCCATGGGAGTTAATCACACACAGAAGCATGATCATCTCATGGCGAGTTCCATGTGGCCATTAAAAAACAAATTATAAACACATGAAAAACAATATGGTTTCTAGCCAAAAAATCCCGAACATCTTGATCGTCGATGATATCCCGGCCAATCTTAAAGTATTGGGCGACATGCTTAAAGGTGATGGATATAAGGTTCGTCCTGTCCCTAATGGAGCCTTGGCATTGCTGGCTGCAGAAAAAGAGAAGCCAGACCTTATACTTCTAGATATTATGATGCCCGACATGGACGGCTACGAAGTCTGCCTTAGGTTAAAGGAAAACAAAAACCTTAGCGGCATACCGGTTATTTTCATCAGTGCGTTAAACGATACCAACGATATCGTAAAAGCGTTGACATCGGGTGGGGTCGATTATATTACAAAACCCTTCAAAGCCGAGGAAGTCAAAGCTCGGGTTTCTACACAACTGAAAATTCATAGTCAAAGCAAAGAACTCGTTGAGCTAAATGCAACAAAGGACAAATTTTTCTCTATCATTGCACACGACCTTCGCGGCCCACTTGGAAGCTTCATGGTATTGACCGAAATGTTGGCTGACGAATCGCTGCATTATACCCCTGCTGAAATAAAAGATTTCATGCAGGACCTGAGCCTTACGTCACGTAATATCTTCAATTTGCTCGAGAACCTGCTCGAATGGTCAAGGATGCAGCGGGGCCAAACTGCTTTTATACCACAAATACTTGATTTGCCATATGTTGTTGTCGATTGTGTGAAATTGGTTTCCGAACCGGCCACGAAAAAAGCCATTGATATTCATGTTGACATCCCCAATGGAGCAAAAGTATTTGCCGATAATAACATGTTACAGTGCATTATCCGCAACCTGGTATCAAATGCAATAAAGTTTACAAAACGTGGCGGCTCGATAACCCTTACGACAAAACCGGCAGCAAACGGATTGATTGAAATTGCGGTGAAAGATACCGGCATAGGCATTTCGCCCACAATGGTCGAAAACCTGTTTCGCCACGATATAAATTCAAGCCGTAAAGGCACCGAAAACGAACCGAGCACAGGCCTAGGATTGCTGTTATGCAAAGAGTTTGTCGAAAAACATGGCGGAAAGATTTGGGTAGAAAGCGACTCGGAAGGAAAATCGGGAGAAACAGGCACCATATTTTATTTCACAATGCCAGAAAACTGATTGTCAAACACTTTAGTTTCAAAAATACGGATGCCGTTTCCGGTGCAGATTTGGAATTTCTAGTGTGCAGATAATAGCGTGAACACCAATCCTGCAAGACAGGCACCTGCTATAGGACCCAGAATGGGAACCCAACTATAACCCCAATCGCTGGTACCTTTGTTTTTTATGGGCAATATGGCATGCATGATCCTTGGTCCCAAATCCCTGGCAGGATTAATGGCATAACCTGTTGTACCTCCCAATGAAAGGCCCAGGCCCAAAACCAATAAAGCAACGGGAACTGCATCTATCGAACCGATTGGATTTGAAGGTTTTGCAAAGTACAGGATTCCAAAAACCAATGCAAAAGTTGCAATCATTTCGGAAATAAAATTGAAGAAACTATTCCTTATGGCTGGCCCTGTGCAAAATGTGGCCAGAATTAAATCATTTTCAACGGTTTCATCATAATGCTTTTTGTAGCTCACCCAAACAAGGAATGCCCCAAGCATGGCCCCAATCATTTGGCCCGCAATATAAACAGGTACATCGCCCCATGGGAAACCATTAAAAGCAGCCATAGCAATTGTAATTGCCGGGTTTAAATGAGATGCGCTTCCCGTAGTTGACACAACTACCCCTGAGAAAACAGCAATTGCCCATCCAAAAGTGATCACGATCCACCCACTATTGTTTCCCTTGGTTTTGGAAAGCAAAACATTTGCAACAACACCATCGCCTAAAAGGATAAGAATCATGGTGCCGATTAATTCCGATAAAAATGCAGTCATCTGTATTAGTTTAATTGTTTATAAATGAGGTATATATCCTTGTGCCAATTTAGTGAAATGGTCAATTTGGTCTTTCTCCCAATCCTTATCCATGCCTATGTATTCAGCCATAATTGCTGCAACCTTGGGTGCTGCTTCTATTGCTGCCCTTGCATCAAGAATTAACAAACGGACTCTTCTGGATAAAACATCTTCAACTGTTAAAGCCATTTCATTATCAATTGCCCAAATAATTTCAGCTTTGGTATAGGGATAGGATGGATGGATCTTTTCATCCATGCCTACCCTGCTTTGAATAAGTATTGTAATGGCCAATGCATCAGAACCATAGATAGACAGATGGGTATCATTTTTCGTCTCTGTCCAACCATGTATTCTTAAATGCCTGGTTTTACAATGCTTGAACCGCAATAAAGTTGACCTGATGGCCCTGTTGATTGTATGCCGGGCCATGTTCCGGTAGGTTGTCCATTTGCCGCCGGTTACATGCACCAAACCGGATGGCAGCACTTTTATCACATGATCGCGAGGCATTACAGCAGTATTCTTGATTCCGGCTACATTTGCCAAAGGTCTCAGGCCGACAAAAACACTCTTAATGTCATCGTAAGTAATATTTGTTACGGCATATCGGTTAAAATGGTGGATTATAAAATCTATCTCCTCCTTGAGTGGGAGCGGTTCCACAGAAACCTCTTCGACGGGTGTGTCGGTTGTTCCTAAAATCACCTTGCCTTCCCATGGAATAAAGAACAGAACCCTTCCATCGTCAGTTTTTGGCAGCATCATTCCTGCATCACCAGTGAAAAAATGTTTGTCAACGATCAGATGGATACCCTGAGAAGGGGCTATTGTTTTTTCGGAATGGCCCTCAGCAAGTTGCAATAATGTATCAGCAAAAACCCCGGTTGCATTGATTACTACCTCCGATTTGAATTCATACTCTTTGCCACTTATTTCATCTTTAGCCTTTACACCTACGATTAGTCCTGAATCTTTAATAAAATCAGTAACACCAAAATAATTTACAACTATCGCTCCCTGCTCAATTGCCGTTTGGGCAAGATTGATTGCCAATCTGCTATCGTCAAACTGACCATCATAATATATAACGCCCCCATTTAAGTTATGTTCCTTTAGATCAGGCAGATGCTTGATAGTAGATTTTTTTGAAAGTAATCTTGTTTTGCCCAGGCTTAAGTCTCCCGAAAGGTATTCATAAATCCATAACCCAATGCCATAGAACCATTTGTCCCACCATTTGTACGAAGGCATTACAAAAGTCAGGGTATGACATAAATGTGGTGCGTTCTGGAGCAACACTCCCCTTTCAATGAGCGCTTCCCTTACCAGGCGGATATTCCCTTGCGCAAGGTACCTGACTCCGCCATGTACCAATTTGGTGGAACGGCTGGAAGTCCCTTTCGCAAAATCATGTTTTTCAAGTAGGAGGGTTTTAAAACCACGGGCAGCAGCATCTACCGCACACCCTAAACCAGTGGCACCTCCACCGATAATGATGAAATCAAAATCTTTCTCCTTGTTTAGTTTTTCCAGTTGGTCTTTGCGGTTCATTTTGATGGCGTATTACTTAGATTACTGATAAAGCTGCATTGATTGCCTTTCCCCATCCGGTTGATAATTCGTTCCTTCTTTCAGCAGAGATTTGAGGTGAAAATACCTTGTCAATTTCCCATTGTTGTTGAATTTCATCTACATTGCCCCAGAAACCGGTCGCTAATCCTGCAAGATAGGCTGCACCCAAAGCTGTCGTTTCGGTAACTGTAGGCCTTACCACTTTTGTATCCAACATATCGCTCTGGAATTGCATCAGCAAATCGTTCTTTGTTGCACCGCCGTCAACCCTCAACTCTTTAATATGGATACCGCTATCGGCTTCCATCGCATTGAGGACATCCATGGTTTGGTAAGCGATGCTTTCAATAGCAGCCCTGGCGATATGAGCCGAGGTAGTTCCTCTTGTTAGTCCCGTGATGGTGCCTTTGGCGTGTTGGCTCCAATAAGGGGCACCTAATCCTGCAAAGGCAGGAACGACATATACACCATCGGTGGTTTTCACTTTCATTGCGAGTGCCTCAACTTCTGCGGCAGTCTTGATAAAACCCAATCCATCCCTTAACCATTGCACAACTGCTCCGGCAATAAATACACTTCCTTCAAGCGCGTAATGGGTCACCCCGTTTATTTTCCAGGCAACCGTTGTTAAAAGGTTGTTATTTGAAATAATCTTCTTTTCACCTGTATTCATTAACATGAAACAACCCGTGCCATAGGTGTTTTTGACCATGCCTGGTTGGGTACACAATTGTCCGAAAAGCGCAGCCTGCTGATCGCCGGCAATACCAGCAATCGGTACTTCAGTTAAATCATCAAGTAATGTTGTATAACCATAAATCTCACTACAGCTACGGATTTGGGGAAGGATATTGCCGGGAACATCCAATATTTTCTGCAATTCGCCATCCCATTGGCAGGTCTCAATGTTGCAAAGCATAGTTCGGCTGGCATTGCTCACATCTGTGGCATGAATTTTCCCTCCTGTCAATTTCCAAAGCAACCATGTGTCGATGGTTCCAAAACAGAGTTCACCCTTTTCGGCTTTTTCCCTGGCACCTTCAACATTATCGAGGATCCATTTGACTTTGGTTCCGCTGAAGTACGAATCAGCCAATAAACCTGTTTTCTCCTGAATTACTTTCTCCAATCCATTGTCCTTTAGCTCATCACAAAATGTGGCAGTCCTGCGGTCTTGCCACACTATCGCATTGTAAATGGGAATACCTGTATTCCGGTCCCAGATCACAGTGGTTTCCCGCTGGTTGGTAATGCCAATACCTGCTATTTCATTTACAGAAATATTCATTTTTGCAATCACCTCTTTTGCAGTTGACAACTGGCTTTCCCAGATTTCCATCGGATCGTGTTCAATCCATCCCGGTTTAGGGAAGATTTGCGAAAACTCTTTCTGGGCCAACCCGACGATGATCCCTTTTTTATCGACCAAAATTGAGCGGCTACTGGTTGTTCCCTGATCTAAGGATAAGATATACATGATAATAGTTTAAAGAATGGTTATTATTGTTCAATCATTTTCAATATTCGCAAGTAAGGTGGTACTATTTAAGTACAATGCAAATATAAAATTATTTTTTAGGTTTGAAGCCCGCGTCAATGGCTGAGAGGTTTATACGGCC
>JBAXWR010000004.1:0-74757 GCA_037128295.1 Mariniphaga sp. | reverse complement strand
GACTTAAAATGTTGACATCCGGGTCGTTAATGACATCCCCGATTTTATTGAAGAAGATCCCCAGGATCAATACACTCGCAAAAATATCGAGCATAATTCCGAGGTTGACCAACATCGGCATTTCGTTCCCGACTGCGAGCGAAAGGACAAAAACGCCATTCTCAATAACGAGATAGCCGATTACATGGGTAATAATTTTCTTACGTGAAACAATCATATACAGACCAGTAAACAACATCGATAACGCTACGACAAAGAAAGTCTTGTCGAGGTTCTGGTCTTTGATCGAACTGGAGAGGATAATAGCCGACACGATAATCATCGTAACAATAATCAAAGAGACAAAGTTGGGGAGATAGGGCTCTGCCTCGCGGGTGATCTTATTTCGCTTAATGATGTAATTCATAAACCATGGCACAGCAAATGCCTTAAATACAATGGTTTCGAGCATGATCAGCAAAAGGTTTACAATATTCACGTTGGTAAGCGTGAGGTAAGTCGCCCCAAAAAGAATAATTCCCTGAAGGATCAAAATACGCAGATAGGTATAAAGCCGGTTGGCGATGCTCATATAAAGCAGCGACATGGCCAATGCAATCAATAATATATCTGTCATAATCAATAATTTACTACATAAATTTGCCTAACACAAGAAGGACACCGAAAAAAATCAGCAACGAAACCGAGGTCAGGATAAAAATAAACTGTGGGTTGTGCCCCATCCTGAAACGCGCCATAAAGGACTCAATTAGTCCTACTGTAATTGCAAACCCTGCCTGGATCGCAAAAAACATCGGGATTGAAATCTCCAAAGGTAGCATCCCGATAAAAAAGTTGGAGATCATTGCGCCATACATCGCAAATTTAAGGTGCGTCGTAAACATGATCAGGCCAAGGTCGAACCCACTGTTGTCAAGGATCATCACCTCGTGGATCATGGTCAACTCAAGGTGGGTCTTGGGATCGTCAACCGGCATACGGCTATTTTCGATCATTGCAATCAGCACAAACACAATCGATGCCAACACACCCAACATATAGGAGATATTTGAGCCATAATGGAGCATGCTGAAAATACTGTGAAAAGAGGTGTGGCCGGTCAACAACGCGAACGAACCCATTAAGATAAAGAAAGCCGGCTCCACAAGCATCGAAAAGAGTGCCTCACGGCTTGCCCCCATCCCCTCAAAACTGCTGCCCGTATCCAAAGCCGATATGATCATCAAGAACTTTCCGAAAGTAAGGACATAGGCAAAAAATACAAAATCGCCATCAAACGAAATCAATCCAGGATTGTTCCCATGCGGGATCATGAGGATTGCCATGATCACAGAGGTAAAATAGGCCGTTGGTGCGATCTGGAAAATAAAGCTTGTCGTTTTACTGTAAACCGACCCTTTTTTCCACAAACGGATGATGTCTTTCATCGGCTGAAAGACTCCTGGACCTTTGCGCCCCGAAGCAATGCTTTTCGTCCGGACAACAAATCCCATGAAAAACAGGCTTGCCAGAATGATGAGTAAGAAGCTGATCATCTTATAATTGATTAAAATAATTAATTAACAGGAGTATCCTATCGATCAAAATGGGCAACAGGATGGCCGACCCGACAAAAATAAATCCATAAAGGATGTAAGCCTGGATATTTCCGTTCTGAAGAAACCTGAAACTGTTCAACAATCTTTTTATCAGATGTAAAGGCTTGTCGATCAGCCATTTTTCCGATTTATCGTAAGGATGTGTAATGAGACTGATTTTAACAGGATAAAGGCCATGCGGATCTGTCCGATCCTGGTGAATGTCAAGGACAGGTTCTGCCAGTTTGCGATAAGTGCGGATAAAAGAAGACGCTGTATATTGCGCCTTGTCAGCTTCGCCGACATAACCACAGCCCCAGGTGGTATCTTCTTCACAACTTCGTTTTGAGGTGACCAGATGCCTGATCAAAAAGAAAAGGGCCATCAGGAGAATAAACCCAAGCGAATACAATCCAACCGAAGTTAAAGTTTCCAATAACCCATCTATTTGAATATTTGTTTGATAACTTATAATTGGCTGGTAAAGTTGGATGATTTTCTGTAACATCGGGTTGAGCAAAACCGGAAAAAGGCCAATCACCAAAATGGCGAGAACGATAAAATAAAGTGGCACTATCCTTAATGGACTTTCGGTAATGACATGATGATGCTTCTTCTCCCTTGGGGTTCCCAGAAAAACGATGCCGAAAGCTTTTGTAAAACAGATCATCGCCAATCCACCAATCAAGACAAGACCCAGAATTGTAAAAAGGATGAAAAGGATCAAAAGGTACTGATTGCTTAAAAGTCCATTAATCAATCCATTGTAAATAAAGAATTCGGATATGAAACCATTGAAAGGTGGCAGGCCACAAATGGCAAGCGATCCGATCAGGAACAGGTAACCCGAATGTGGTATTTTTTTGAGAAGGCCACCCATCGCCTCAATATCCATTGTATAAACAGTTTGATAAACATTCCCGGCAGTATAAAAAAGCAATGACTTGAAAAGTGAATGGTTCAACGTATGGAGCAAAGCCCCGCCAAAACCGCATACAACAAGCAACTGGTTTCCATATCCCAGACCAAGGCAGCCAAGCCCGATGCCGATACCGATAATCCCGATATTTTCGATACTGTGATAAGCAAGCAATTTCTTCAGATTGTGCTGAACGATGGCCAGCATCACCCCATAAACACCTGTGATGACTGAAATTGTAACCATAAAATATCCAATACCAATCATATCGGTCCTGATCAGAAGGAGCATCCTCAACATCCCATAAATGCCGATTTTGATGATCACCCCCGACATAATCCCCGAAATGTGGGATGGAGCTGCAGGATGTGCCAATGGGAGCCATGTATGAAATGGGACAAAACCAGACTTTATTGCAAATCCAAGAAAGAAAATCAAAAAGATGCCCATACCTGTCATAGCAGGTTGTGTTGACGTGTATGCAGTAATTGCTGAAAAATCGAAGGATCCGGTTTTTACTTTTGCCCACATAAAACCAAGGGTAAGTAACAGGATGCAAATATGCGACTGGATCAGAAAGTTGATCCCGGCTTTCAGAGTTTCCCTTTTGGAATGTTCAAAAATGATGATCACAAAAGAACTTAATGCCATAATCTCCCAGATAATAAGGATCACAAGGCCATTCTGAACAGTGCAGATATCAATTAAGGTTGTGTAAACCAAAATAAAGGCAACAATATGCAAGGTAATGTTATCTCTCTGATTGACATATTGTTTCATATACTGCATCCCATACCAGGCTCCGGTCAGGAAAGTAAAGCTGATCAACAGCATAAACCAGGCTGATAGATAATCGATCCGTATTGGGATAATTCCAGTAACAAAGGAACCCGGATAATTGTAATCTATTAACCCATTTGAATAAACAGAAGACGCTATAATTGAACTGATTATGACCTGACCTGTGATAGTAGTCAGCGCAAGAATGCCCCGTCCATTGGTTTTTAAAAAGGGGAGGATTGCAAAAGCGAGGATAGCAATCAGGTTAAATATTTCAATCAGTGATTTTTCCATTATATCGCATCTATCATTTGATCAGGTTTAAGGCACTCCCTACAAAGACCAGGATAACAAAAAACAAACCGTACAACACATACGATTGAATCCTCCCGTTTTGGATAAACTGAAAATAATTCAGTAGAAAAACGGTCCTTTTGGTCAACGGGGCAATCACATATTTTTCCAACAAATCATTATATGTTGTCGAGAATGTACGGTTCTCAGGATATAACTCTGGCTTTGCAATTCTGCTGAAAGTCTTTCGCTCTTTGACAAGAAAACTGAACAGATGGCCAAAAGAACGTGAATAAGAACTTCCTGTGTATTGTGCTTTTTCCACTGGAACAACATATCCGCAACCCCAGGTTTCATATTCGACTTTTTCCCTTTTATGAAGGATAATCCATCGGAGTCCAAACATCAGGAACAATAGACCAATAAAAGATAGACTTACAAGGCCGATGGTTTCCATATTATTGGTCATTTGGGCAAATTGCTCCGGATTGATACCAGAATTCAATGGGAAAATAGATGAAACTATTTGAGAGGTAAAGTTCAGATAAAATTGCGGAACCAAAGCTACAGAAAGCATCACGACAACTATCATATATTGAGGTAATTGCATGATTGATGAAATTTCTTTTGGTTCATGGTGAAATTCTGATCTGGCCTGCCCTAAAAAAATGACCCCAAAGGATTTTGTAAAGGTGAGCAATGAGATCCCACCAACAATTGCAAGGCCTGCTATCGACAAAACGATCAGCACAACTTGTGAAATGCCTGAAACAGGATTAAGACCCTTGAATAACCCGAAGTAAATCAGGTATTCAGATACAAACCCGTTAAATGGGGGCAAGCCTCCGATGGCCATTGCGCCTATCAAAAAGAAAATAGCACTGAATGGCATTTTTTTAATCAGCCCACCCAATTGCTCCATATTGCGCGTGTGTGTTTGCTGATAGACGCTTCCCGCACCAAAGAACAGCAACGATTTAAACAATGAGTGGTTCAGGGTATGCAGCAAAGCAGCACTGAAACCTATCATCACCAAAACAGGGTTGCCATTTCCCATACCGATCAGTCCCAGTCCAATGCCGATCCCGATGATCCCGATATTCTCGATGGTGCAAAAAGCAAGCATGGCTTTGAAATCTTTGATAACTGCCGCATTGGCAATTCCATAAATCGCAGTGATAACTGAAAGGCTTAGGATCACTTCACCAATGATGAGCCAATCGTAGCGAAGATAGGTGATTGTCCTTAAAATACCGTAAATACCCAGCTTGACGATCACTCCCGACATGACGCCTGATACATGAGATGGGGCAGCAGGATGGGCTTTTGGCAACCAGGTATGGAAAGGGATAAACCCGGCTTTTATCGCAAAACCGGCAAAAAGGACGATAAATATCCAGAGCGAATGATTGGTTTGTGCCAATCCGGCCAGGGAGGAGAAGTTGAAAGACCCGCTACTTATAAACAGCCAGATAAAACCCAATGTCAGTAAAACTACACTCAGGTGCATTTGGACCATGTAGTTTAATCCTGCCTTCAGTGTCTCCTTTTTCTGGTACTCAAAAATCACCAACATTAAGGAGGATAACGACATCAATTCCCATGAGATAAGAAAAGCCAGGCCATTTTCGAACATGCAGACCCAAACCATCGAGATATGGAAAAGGGTATAAAAAATCCAGTGCAACTCCCGGTTAATTTTCAGATGGGAATAGGCTTTTAAATAACCGCTACCATAAAGGGCACCATTGATCGAAGTGAAATTGATAATCAGGATAAACCAGGCCGAAAGGCTATCGACCTTTATGACAATATTTCCAAGAAGGTGAGGCATAAGAAAAATCCCCGTTTGCGTATTTTGCGTCATTGCCAAAAGTGCCGGAACAGTAGTTATAACTGCGTTGACAAGTACTACAACAATCGCGATCATTGATTTGTATTTGTCTGAAACCGTTAACAGTCCAAACACACCTGCCATAAAAACAATAGCAGTCAGTTTTATTACCTGTGATGTATCCATATCAATTGCGCAAATCAATATCTGTTGTTTAATCGAATCACAAAATTAGGCAAATGAGAACGAAAAAACTTACCAATGATCAACAATAATGCTGATTTACGTCAAATAGTGGAAAACAAAACTTAACAGAAACGATGGCTGCAAAAGTAAAGTATTGTATATGTATTTGTTGCGACACAAAATCTATGAAAAGTGATGATGTGGAAGATGATACTTCCTGCCTAAAAAAGAGGGCCGCTTATTTGGCGGCCCTCTTTTAATGAATATAGTACACTTAAGAGATCTTATTTTACAACCTCAGCTTCCTTTCTCTTTTTAATAATTGTTTCAGTTCTACGGTTTATTGCGTGTTCAGCTTCGGTACACTTAACGCCATCAGCACACTTATTAAGTAATTGGGTTTCTCCATAGCCTTTAGACGATACCCTTTCCGGGGTTATTCCATGTCCAAGTATATAATACTGAGCCATCTTACCACGAATCTCTGATAACATCATGTTATACTTGGCAGGACCACGACTATCGGTATGTGATTTCAGTTCAACATCAGTTGGCGGATTATCCAACATGTCTTTTGACAGTTTATCAAGATCCTCCATGGCCTTTTTGCTAAGATCCCATTTGTCGAAGCCATAATAAACGCTGTAGGTTTTGCCAATGATGTTTGGCTTGACCGTTATAAGCTGTTGTATCTTAACTTCCGGAACCTTAAGAACCTTCGGTTCAGGCACAGCCATAGGCCGCAACTGCGGAGGCCTGATTTCCACCTGTTTTTTCTTTTTCTTCTTCCTACCAAGCCTGTAAGTTACTGCAAGATAAGGGTAAGCGAACCGTTCCTTAATATTGTAAAAATAGTAGGAATCAGAACCTGTTAATGGCTTGCCAGGAATCAATTCATGAATTCCATCGAGACGGTCAGATGAAACCCTTGTGAATGTTAAACCGGCCTTGATTTTAATACTCTGATTAACCCGGTAAGCTACACCTGCACCATATAACGTTGAATATACACCTTCGTTCGGCCTAGGGAAACTATAAAGCGAGCTGTTTGCTTTAAGTATTCCGACTCCAACACCACCTTTGGCAAAAATGTACCATTTGTCGTTTGTTCTTTGGGGTTTAAACAATTGGTTCAAATTAACAGCAACAAAGGCATTAATCTGTTTAACACCTGTTTCAAAAGGCTTTGGTATTGTAAGACCATTGGCAATAGCCATTGGCGGTACAGGATATCCGCTCGCGGAGTTCCATGTCCCGGTAAGTTTTGTTGAAAACAATTCCACCTCAGCACTTAATTTAGTACTGAAATTTTTAATCACTGATGCTGAAAAACCAGCATTGAAATTGGCATTCCAATAATCGAATTTTTTATAAGGTGCATCTGCATTAGGATTAAAGCTTCTGCTAAATTTGGATCCGCCGCCAGAAATCCCAATTTCCCATGAAGTGTCCCTTTCCAAAGTCACATTAACGTCTTTGTCTGGCTTAACAATCTGTGATTGAACACCTTGGACAAATAACAGAAAAATAGGAATTATAATTGCGAAAGTCTTTGAAGAGAAAAGTTTAACGATCATGATGTTAAGATTTACTTTTAGCCTTTGGCCAACAAATTTAATATAAAATTCATATTTTGATTCTCCTAAAATCCCAATCCTTCATGTATTGTCCTTTGATTCACTGAACGTAATAAAAACAAAACCTGAAGTCCCAAAATTCTTTTTACAAAACTAAGAAAAAATAAATAACACTTTTGTTTTTGAAAGTGGAAATGTATATAAAAGTTAAAATCTTGAACAAGTTGTTCATAACTTTTTCTAGGCAAAATTTTATTTATTGCAAAATTCCTCAAACTTGATAACTAATTTATATTTTTACTGCTTGTAATTAATATATAAACAACATGTCAGATAAATTCTCAGATCCTATTGGTCGTTTGATGGGCCTGCGATACAAATCGCATCCTTGGCACGGTGTTCACATTGGCGATCAGGTTCCAGAAAAAGTGACCGCCTTCATTGAGGTGGTGCCAACGGATACAGTGAAGTATGAAGTCGATAAAGATACGGGGTATTTAAAAATCGATCGTCCCCAACAATACTCAAATGTTGTTCCGGCACTTTACGGATTTATTCCTCAGACGTATTGCGGCAGGAAAATTGGTCAGTTCAGTATGGACAAAACCGGACAAACAGGGGTGAAAGGAGATGGCGACCCACTTGACATTGTTGTACTTACCGAAAAATCGATCCATCATGGGGATATCCTTGTTACTGCCCGACCGATTGGTGGGTTCAGGATGATCGATGGCAACGAGGCTGACGATAAGATTATTGCCGTTTTGAACAACGATTTTGTTTATGGCCATTTCAAGGATCTTTGTGACGTACCGGAAACCATCATCACACGACTTAAACACTACTTCCTGACATACAAGGACTTGCCTGGCGAAGAGAAAAATTCGGTGATCACCCATGTTTACAACCGCGCCGAAGCTTTTGAAGTGATCCAATGTTCGATCGACGATTATCATTCGAGGTTTGAAAACCTGGGTAGGTTGCTGATCAACGATGATTAAATCAATTTTGTAACCAAACTGATTATATAAAAGTGATGGGGATTAAGTACAGACTTACATTGATGAATTTCCTGCAATTTTTTGTTTGGGGTTCATGGTTGATCTCGCTTGGTGGCTATATGGGTAATTCATTGCATTTTAGCGGAGGGCAAATTGGGAGCATTTTTGCTACAATGGGTATTGCGTCCCTATTTATGCCAGGTTTGCTTGGGATTGTTGCAGATCGTTGGATTAATGCTGAAAGGGTTCTTGGAATGTGTCATATCGTTGGGGCCATACTTCTTTTCTGGGCATCTTCCGTTACTGATCCCAACCTTATGTATATGATCATGTTGTTCAATGCGATGGCTTATATGCCGACCATTGCCCTGAACAATACAGTTTCATACAATGTGCTTGAGCAAAAAGGGTTCGATGTGGTGAAAGATTTCCCCCCTATCCGGGTTTGGGGAACCGTGGGCTTTATTTGCGCGATGTGGGTAGTTGATCTTTTTGGCTGGAATCTGAGCCCACTGCAACTTTATATCGGATCCGGATCTGCCTTGTTCCTGGGTATTTATGCTTTTACAATGCCGGCTTGTCCTCCGGTTAAATCAACGAAAACAAGATCCCTATCATCAGCTCTTGGTCTTGATGCGTTCATCCTTTTCAAAAAGACCAAAATGGCTGTATTTTTTGTTTTTGCAATGCTCTTAGGGGCTGCTCTTCAGATTACCAACACATTTGGAGGATCGTTTCTTCAGGATTTTGGAACTAATTATGCCGATTCGTTTGCGGTAGCCCACCCAGGTTTGCTGATGTCGATTTCACAAATTTCGGAAACACTTTTCATCCTCTCGATACCATTTTTCCTCCATCGCTTTGGAATTAAGAAGGTTATGATGATCAGCATTTTTGCTTGGGTGCTGCGATTTGGGTTGTTTGGGCTTGGTAATCCGGGAGGTGGACTTTTCCTTTTGATCCTCTCCATGATTATTTATGGAATGGCTTTCGATTTTTTCAATATTTCCGGATCATTGTTCGTTGAAACAGAAACTGAACCCGGTATCAGGGCAAGTGCACAGGGATTATTTATGATCATGACCAACGGCCTGGGTGCTTTTTTCGGAGGTGTGATCAGCGGGAGGGTTGTTGATTATTTCACTGTTGAAGGGGTTAAGAACTGGCCAATGATCTGGTTTGTATTTGCTGGTTATGCATTGATTTTGGGAATCGTTTTCCCTTTTGTTTTCAAGTACAAACACGAAAGGAAGGTCGTAAAAGCAGCTTTGGCTGAAGAAGCTTCAAATGAAATGACCTTCAGACCATAAATTCTGTCATAGACGAAAAATACCCTCAGGGTATCTACAACTTTGAGGGTATTTTTTTACTTCACGTCCTATGACCTCACCAGGTCAATATTTGAGTAGTTGAAATTGTTCTTCTCATCGAAGAAGGTTTCCCTCGAAACCTCGTTCCAATCGTTAAAATCAATTTCCGGAAAGAATGTGTCGGCTTCAAAGTCCTGATGAGCCATCGTGAGAAAAAGCTTTCCTGCAATTGGATAGAATTGCCTGTAAATCATTCCGCCCCCGATTACAAAGGCCAACTCTTCGTTTTTTACTGTTGCAACTGCCTCGTCAATCGAATATACAGTTTCGCAACCAGGAAAAGTCTCTCCGGGAATATCGGTTATCACAATATTGCGGCGATCTGGCAATGGACCTTTGGGCAGTGAAAAGAGCGTCCTTTTCCCCATAATCACGGCATGGCCCAAAGTGATCCTTTTGAACCTTTTCAAATCGTTGGGCAAATGAAACAAAAGGTCATTGTTCAGCCCAATGGCGAAATTTTGGGCTATCGCTACGATAATTGCTATATTCGGATAAATCATTACAATCAGTTTTTCGAATTCGGCTTATTGCCAGTTAAACCGCTACACTACCCTTAATATGAGGATGTGACTGGTAATTAACCAATTCAAAATCATCATATTTAAAATCAAAGATCGATTTTACATCCGGGTTGATTTGCATCTGAGGCAATGGATAAGGTGAACGGGAAAGTTGAAGGTTTACCTGTTCAAGATGGTTACAATAAATATGGGCATCCCCAAATGTGTGGACAAAATCGCCGGGTTTTAAACCAGTTACGTGAGCAACCATCATTGTCAGCAATGAATAGGAAGCAATATTAAATGGTACCCCCAGAAAAACATCCGCACTTCGCTGGTAAAGCTGCGACGAAAGTCTTCCGTCATGGACATAGAACTGAAACAGCAAATGACATGGAGGAAGGTTCATTTTATCTATATCACCTACATTCCAGGCACTTACAATTAACCGTCGGGAAGTTGGATTTTCATTTATTTCATTGATCAACCGAGAGATCTGGTCGATGGATTTCCCATCAGGTGTAGGCCACGAACGCCATTGGTGGCCATAAATAGGACCTAATTCCCCATTTTCATCCGCCCATTCGTTCCATATCCGAACCCCATTGTCCTGAAGATATTTTACATTTGTATCCCCGGCAAGAAACCACAATAGTTCATGGATAATCGACTTCAGATGAAGCCTTTTGGTAGTCACCAGTGGAAAGCCTTCATCAAGATTAAAGCGCATCTGGTAACCAAATACACTTTTTGTTCCCGTTCCGGTCCGGTCCTCCCTTAGGTTCCCATTCTCAATAATATGATGTAATAGTTTAGTATATTGAATCATAGATAATTACAAAAATAATAATTTTACCGCTTTTTCCGGTTGATTTCATCCCTGATTTTCGATGCTTTCTCATAGTCTTCGTCGGAAATCGCTTCATTTAGCAATTCTTTAAGCTCTTCCAATGAATAATCCGTATAACGGGTTTGTGCCTCGGACGATTTTTGACTTTTATTGGTGTCTGAAACCCCGTTTTCGTGCAGGTCGCCCGATTCATCAAACTCCATAATGATCCCTGCCTTTTCCAGGATATCTTCTGTCGTAAATATGGAACACTCGAATCGAAGGGCTAATGCAATAGCGTCGGAAGTCCTGGAATCGACCCTGATACGGTTTGACCCCTGCTCGCAAACAATCTCCGCGTAAAAAATACCTTCTTCCAATTTGTGGATAAAAACTTCGGTAATCTCGATATCAAATGCCAGCGCCACATTGAGGAATAAATCATGTGTCAATGGCCGAGGTGGCTTGAGCCCTTCAAGTTGAATTGCAATGGCCTGCGCCTCTACAGCTCCAATAATAATTGGAATCCTTCTGTTGCCATCTGCTTCGGAAAGGACCAAGGCGTAGGCACCAGTCTGTGTTTGACTGTACGACAAACCTAGTATATTAAGTTTTACTTTTTTCATTGCAAAAATGAAGAGGTTACATGAGTTGACAAAGATAAAAAAAATGTTTTCCTTAAGTTTATTTCGTTCTCACAAAAACCAAAATAGTATTCTTTTTCCCCGATTCGCGTTCATCTATTTCAAATTGATCGAAGCTTTTGATCAGTGGCACTAGTTTTTTAAAACCATAGTTCCTTGGATCAAAGTCGGGTTGCTTTTTAAGGATCAGATTTCCAAGATCGCCCAAAAAAGCCCATCCATTTTCATCTGCAAGGTCGTTTATACTATCGGATATGACCTTAGCAAGCCCTTTGTTGGCAATTTCAATGGCATTAACCGGAGGGGCAGGCGGTACTTCCTTGGTTTTTGACTTGGTTTTGGATTTCACTTTCGGAACAATAACCTGTTTGACGACTGTTTCCACAGGTTTTATAATTTCAAGATAAATAAACTTGTCACATGCCGCAATAAAAGGGGTTGGAGTCTTCTTCTCCCCGATACCAAAAACTTTCATGCCAGCCTCCCGCAACCGGATGGCAAGCCGTGTAAAGTCGCTGTCGCTCGAAACTATACAGAAACCATCTACGCGTCCCGTATAAAGAATATCCATTGCATCAATAATCATAGCCGAATCGGTGGCATTTTTCCCTGAGGTATAGCTGTATTGCTGAACAGGTGTTATCGCACTTTCGAGGAGCACACTTTTCCAACCAGCAACCGTTGGCTTTGTCCAGTCCCCATAAATCCTTTTAAAAGTGGGTGTGCCGTATTTTGCAATCTCGGCCAACATACCCTTCACATTGGAATAGGGGACATTGTCGGCATCGATAAGCACTGCCAACCTTGGATCTCGTGATAATTCCATCTCTGAATAAAATTTGTAATCATGTATTAATTTAATCCCCGGCGTTCCAGTAAAGGTTTGATGTCAGGATCTTTACCCCTGAATCGCTGATAGATTTTCATCCCCTCGTCTGAGCCGCTTTTGGCAAGCAACTGGCGGAACTTCCCGGCCAGTTCGGGATTAAACAAGTCACCACTTTCTTTGAACGCCTGAAAAGCGTCGGCATCCAGTACAGCCGCCCATATATAAACATAATAACCAGCAGAGTAGCCTCCGCTAAAGATGTGTGAAAAATAAGTGCTCCGGTAACGCGGCAAAATCTCAGGGATCAGCCCTTCCTTCGCCAAAACTTTATTTTCGAATGCCCTGACATCACCAATCATGGCATTGGCAGGAGTATGATATTTCATGTCGAGCAACGAAGCTGCAAGGTATTCAACAGTTTCGAAACCCTGATTGAACTGACGGCTTTTTTCAAGCTTTGCAATCAGTGCGTCAGGAATTGTTTCACCGGTTTTATAGTGTTTGGCATATGCCTTAAGAACAAGTGGTTCCGAAGCCCAATTCTCCATAATTTGTGATGGCAACTCAACAAAATCACGTGGCACGTCACCTGCTGTCCTGTCGTAAGGCTGATCCTGCAATAAACGGTGCAAAGCATGGCCAAACTCATGGAATGCTGTCGAAACTTCGTCAAAGCTGAACAGAGCTGGTACATCGCCGGCAGGGCGGGTAAAGTTCATCACCATCGACACAATCGGCGTGATTTTTTTTCCTTTGCGGTATTGCTGCGACCTGTACGTTGTACACCACGCTCCGGCTCTTTTCCCATCCCGGGGATGAAAATCCATATAGAGGACACCAAGATGAGAACCGTTGGCCTCCTTCACTTCATATGCCAAAACTTCAGACTGATAAACCGGTATATCCGACCTCTTCTCGAAAGTGATACCATATAACTTGTTTGCAACATAAAAAATCCCTTTTTCGACATTTTCGAGACTAAAATAGGGTTTCATCTCCGACTCGTCGAGATCGTATTTTGCCTTGCGCAATTTTTCGGCATAAAACCACCAATCCCATGATTGTAGCTTGAATTTGCCACCCTCCTGATCGACAATGGCCTGCATTTCCTGAAGTTCTTTTTTTGCACGTCCCAGAGCCGGAACCCAAAGCTTTTGAAGAAATGCATCCACATTTTGCGGCGTTTTGGCCATGTTTTCATCCAAAATAAAAGAAGCAAAATTGCGATACCCCATCAGAATGGCCTTTTCCTGACGGAGCTGAACAATCTTTTTTATGATCGCTTTATTGTCGAAACCATTCCCATTATCGCAACGCATAAAATAGCCTCTGTATAATTTCTCGCGCAGGTCACGGTTTTTCGCATATTGAAGAAATGGGAGAAGGCTTGGCTTTTGAAGGGTAAAACTCCATTTCCCCTCAAGGGTATCTTTCTTTGCCTGAATTGCAGCACCCTCAATTACATCAGCGGGGAGACCATCCAGGTCGCTCTGTTTGTCGATCACCAACCTAAAAGTTTTATTGGTTTCAGCCAAAACATTTTCACCATACTGAAGGCTAAGTTTGGACAAAGATTCGTTGATTGTCCGTAACTTTGCCTGATCTGCAACTGAAAGGTTAGCACCGCCCCTGACAAAATCATTATACATTTTTTCTACAACGCGCAATTGGTCAACGTCAAGATTAAGCTCTTTCCTTCGGTCATACACACTTTTGATCCTCTTGAACAGTTCTGGATTAAGCGAAATATTGTCCCTGTGTTTCGTCATCAATGGGGTAATTTCCCTGGCAAGTTTCTGTAGGACCGGGGTCGTATTGGCTCCGTTGAGGTTATTGAATACTCGTGATACCTTGGACAGCAATTCACCTGAATTATCAAAGGGCAATATGGTATTGTAAAAGTCGGGTACTGCAGCATTTATAGTAATAGCCTTAATTTCATGTTTTTGCTGACTGATACCGTCTTTCAGGGCTGGCATAAAATGTTCTGGTTTGATCGCATCAAAGGGGGGAACTTCAAATGGAGTTTGATAAGTTTCGAGAAATGGGTTGCTTTCCGTCACCGGACTTACATTCGTTTGTGAAACTGCAACCAATGCCATAATGGATGTAACAAAGAGTAAAAAATATTTTTTCATAACCAGGTATTTTTAAGGGGCTCAAGATAATCAATTTGATTCAAACCTATTCGTCTAAAATGAGATTTTTAAATTTGTTGTAGAGAAATGAAATAATCAGCAAAAGGACTCCCAAAGAAACAAATACAATTGTCTTTGATATTGTGTCAAGTTGGGAAATATCATAGAAGAAAAGCTTGATCAAAGTGAGCCCAAACAAGACGATTGCGCCAATCCTCAAATGCTTTTTCTGTTTCCAGATACCCAAAGAAATTAGCAATAAAGCATAAACGCCCCATAAAATACTCAAGCCCAGTTTATAGGAGTGGGTCGTCAAAGTGGCAATATCCATCCAACTGAACAATTCGCTGCTTAAAACCCAAAGTACAATAACATGAAACATCAGGTCGTACTCCTTTTTTAAATCTTTCCCTAAAAAATCCTGACGGATGTATTGAAAAACTGAATAAACCATTCCTGCAAGGAAAATCAGGGAGATATATCGGATAAGAAGATTGAATTCGCCCCTTTGATAATATTGGGCCAGGGATTGTTCAAGATAGCTTTCGCGCAATTCACTGATCGCATACAATCCCTGAACCAGGAAAGCAATTATTGCAATGGTGTTCAATATAAGGTTAAGCAATCCCAATTGTTTGTTCCTAAGTTTTTTAATATTCACAAAGGACAGGATGGTAAGGAAGAACAAGGAATAATTCAGTATCCAAATCTTTCGATAACTGATCAGGTCAAGGTCGTGATAAAACTCTGATTTCAGATTCCCCTCTGCAAGTTTTGAGATAGCCGTTGAATCATACAATTGATCCCAATAAACTGTAATTTCAAGCCTGAACGAATTGTAAAGGATGAAGAGAAAAACGAGTGGAATTGCATACGAAACAAACTCTTTCAAAGCCTCTTTATCAATCAATGGAGAAGAGTATTTTTTATTGAAATTCAGCCATGTGATGTATCCAAAAGCCAAAATGAACAAGAGGGAGGTCAGGAAGTTGATGTTCAGAATTGGTATTATCCTAGTCTCAGGTTTATAGACAACAAAAGCATTGTAGGCGGTTGCCCAATCCTGCACAAGGCTGGCAACTGCCAGAACCATTAAAATGTAGGAAAGCTGTTCGTAAATCGCATTGCATTTGGTCCTTCCGATCCAAAACAGCAATACGGCCTCACCCACCCAGAAAAGCGATACCCAGTTTCCATCCAACTGAACCGGAACGGCTATCGTAATAAATACCAGAACCAATCCTGCAATAAAATAGAATAAATTTCGGTCAACCAATTTCTGTCTATAAACATTTATGCTGACTATCAAGTGAATAAAGGCATTTAGTATTGTAAACAAACCCAGCAGATGCTTAGTCTCGGGATTTGAATCCAAAATGGAATAACCAATCCCATAAAAAATGAATGAATTGGTGAGCAGTAACCAGATATCCTCATTTTCAAACTTCTCATTCTGGATCATTTTGTAAGCCAGAAAAATCAGGTAAAAAGTAGAAAAGAAGATAGCCAGGACGGTCAAGGCCAACCCAAAGTGCTCACCTACTTTATATCCATTGTCGTACCACATTATATAGATCAGCCAGGTAATGGCAAATGCGGCGTAATTAATTGATTTCCAATACTTTTTGAAAGCAATTACCAATATCCCGATATTGATGATGGCCATATAACTGTAAAGTACCATAACGTTTCCAGAATCATTGCTCAAAAGGAAAGGGACGGCATAAGCCCCAACCAATCCGATATGCGCAATAACCTGCATATTGTATTTAATGGCAGCATACACAGCAGCAATTGTGAAGATAACCATCAGTGCAAATGCAACTAATTGAGGCATAAGTGAGTAGAAGTTGTAAGCAAAATAGGTAATAAAATACATGATCGCCATTGCTCCGCTCACAAGTACCGCACTGTAATTCTTGTAATCTCTTTTCAACCTGATCCCAAAACCTAAAAGGATAAGCCCTGCTAGATAACCTAAAATAATTCGTGTCAATGGGCTGATCAACTGATGATCGATCGAATATTTGGCACCAATCGCAACGCCTATCACTGTAATGACGATCCCTATTTTATTGATCAGGTTCTCTCCAATGAATTTCTCAATACTGAGTACACGTTCATTCTCTGGTTCAGGTTCAGGATTGGATTCTTTTGGATATAAAATTTGTGAACCAAATGGCCTTATTATTGGTTCTTTAATAGTCTCAACTGTTTCTTTTACAGGTATTTCTATTTTGGGTTGATCGGGAATGAGGGGTGGTTCAACTTCAATTGGTTCAGGGGCTGATTCGGAAGTAATTGCGTATTTAAGCCGGTGTATCTCGTGGCTTAACTCCTGGATTTCCTTTGAGAAAACGTCCTGTCGTTTTACAAGGGTCTCAAGTTTCTCAATCAACTGGTCAATTTCGTTTGCATTTTCGTCCATGACTTCAATTTATTAAGTTTTATTGTTGGCACTAACTCCCCGGATCAGTTTATATCACCCCGGGAAACAATACAAATTTAATCACGAATTCCTTTTTTGCAATAGTTGGTTTTCAATGGAATCCGATAAATGAATTTCATGTTGGGGAAACGGGAAATGGATCCCTTCCTGATCGAATCTCAGTTTGATTTTTTCATTGTAAAGATATAGGACATCCCAATAATGTTTCTGCAGGACTTCTGCACGGACAAGTAGGTTAACCGAATTATCTGCCAATGCAGAGACTTTAATAAACGGATCAGATTGATTAATGACCCGATTATCTGTAAATATTTCATTTGCTATAAGTTTCCTCGCAGACTCGATATTATCGCTATAACTGATACAGAAAACCCATTCTACCAACCTGGTTTCTGATTTGGAATAATTAATAATCATGTTAAAAGGTTTAAAAATCAGGATAAGGACCCCACCTGCAAAATTGGTGAGGCTTCCTTGCAAGGCCAATCCGATTGCAAGCCCTGCGGCACCAAGCAGCGCAATAAAAGAAGTGGTTTCGATGCCAATAATTGAAGCAAAAGTAAGGAGCAGCATGATATAAAGCAGGACCCTCGTAGATGAAGTAAAAAATGGAATCAACGATAAGTCAATTTTCATTCTAACCAAAACCAACTTTAATTGCCTGACGATCTGTTTAATTACCCATATTCCAATAAATAAAATGATAAGGGCTATTACTATTTTGGGTGCGTAGTTGATTATGTTTGAGATAAACTGAGCAAAACCTTTTTAAATTCTTCCATTGTAATTGTCTGAAATTAACCTCAAATGTACGGATTTTATTTACATAAAAGTTCAATTTATAAATAGTCTTCAAAGGGACTGTAATCGGCAGGCAAAGGTAAATCTATCCCTTTTTTTGTCTTCCGCTGATTGACTGAATCGGTAACCTGTTTTTCAAGGGTCTCAGAAATTGGGACACCCAGAATCTTTAGTTCCTTGATGGAACAAAGCTTATCCACACCGAACCACTTTGCATAGCCCTTAATCAAACTTTTGCCATTGTATGACTTCATCCAAAGGACTGCCGCCTGTAAACGTGCCTGTTTGTTCATCCTTTTGCGCCTTGGGGTGTCGCTTTTTTTCTTCAAAATGCCCACTTTTTGATATTAAAACCACCAAAGGTCACTCTTTTTTTAAGATCTCAAAACGATATTTAATTACAAATAACAACGTGTATATATATCTATATATCAATATATTGAAAGTCCATAATTATGATTTATTGCTCTTTTCATTCATTTTTGTGAACTGTTTGAGGCAATTATTTTTGTATCGCATTGAATCTGAAATCAGTTGCCAAAACAAAAATATTGCGGAATATAGTTATTTTTTCAAACAATTTTTACTTTTACAGAAAATGTAACGACTATGGCAATCAAGCGGACCTTCGACATTCTTGAGCATTGTATGCAAAATTATCCACGCACAGATGCGGTTTGCGGGAAATATGACAATAAATGGATTCCGTTCAGTACAGAACAATTTGTGCGAAATTCGGAGCTGTTGGCTTTGGGATTAATTGCACTTGGACTGAAAAGAGGCGATCGCGTAGCTACCGTTTCCGGCAATCGCCCCGAATGGAGCTTTGTGGATATGGCACTTTCGATGTCGGGGGCGGTGCATGTCCCGGTTTATCCCACCATCAGCGAAGAAGAGTACCGGTATATTTTTAGCCATGCCGAAGCCCGTTTTGTCTTTGTTTCGGACGATAAGCTTTTCAAAAAGATGAGACCGATGGTAGGCGAGATTCCAAGTCTCGAAAAAGTGTTCACATTCAATAAGATAGAAGGAGCAACAAATATTGAGTATCTGTACAATCTTGGGAAGGAACATGAACAAGAGTTGTCATTTACCTTGAATCAGATGAAACAGTCGATCGGTGAAAACGAGATGGTGACAATGATTTACACCTCCGGTACAACCGGTATTCCGAAAGGGGTGATGCTTTCACACCGTAACCTTTGTTCGAATTTTACAGCCCATGCCAATAATTTCGATCTTGGCCCTGCCCATAAGGCATTGTCATTTTTACCCCTTTGCCATATTTTTGAGCGGATCGTGAATTACAACTTTCTCTACAAAGGGATCGGGATGTACTATGTTGAGTCGCTTGCACAAATTATGCCTGCCATCAAGGAGGTACAACCTCACATCTTTTGTGGCGTGCCACGGTTGCTCGAACGGGTTTATAACAGTATCCTTACCAAAGGGAAAATGCTGAAGGGGATTAAGAAAAAACTTTTCTTCTGGGCAATCGATCTCGGACGCAGTTACGAATACAATATGAAAGTTAATCCCTGGTATCATATGCAATTGGCTATTGCCGATAAACTGATCTATTCAAAATGGCGCGCAGCGCTGGGAGGCAACCTACAAATCGTGGTTTCGGGTGGGGCAGCTTTACAACCACGCATTGCTCGGGTATTTGCCGCAGCAAAGATTTATGTTTTAGAAGGATATGGTTTAACTGAAACTTCACCGGTAATTGCTGTAAGCAACTTGGTTACAAGAGAGATGAAAGTGGGTACAAATGGGCCGGTTTTGCCTGGCGTTCAGGTAAAAATTGCCGAAGATGGCGAAATACTCACCAAAGGTCCCAATCTGATGTTGGGTTATTATCATGAACCTGAATTGACTGCTGAGGTCATTGACAAGGATGGGTGGTTCCATACCGGTGATGTTGGCATCCTTGATGAAGGTAAATACTTGAAAATCACTGATCGGAAAAAAGAGATATTCAAACTTACAGGTGGCAAATACATTGCACCGCAGATGATCGAAAATAAACTCAAGGAATCGATGTTTATCGAGCAGGTGATCGTAATTGGCGACCATGAGAAATTTGCCAGTGCATTGATCTCCCCCAACTTTGAATACCTGCACGAATGGAGTGCCGAAAATGAGGTGCTGTTTACCGACAATACCGATCTGATCAATAAACCCGCAGTGATAGCGGCTATTCTCAAAGATGTAAAGGAAATCAATAAAACATTGGGGCAACACGAAGAAATCAAACGCTTTAGGCTGGTTGCGGATCCGTGGACCTCTGCCACTGGTGAGTTGTCGCAAACCCTGAAGCTGAAACGAAAAATTATCGAAGCAAAATACAGGAACCTTATCGAAGAGATCTTTGCACCCTCGAGGGAGGAGGATTGATACTGGCGGCTGGCAACTGGCTCAATTGTAGAGCGGAGACCGAAAAAGGGAGACGGGGAGAGGGAGAGAAAGGGAGAATGAAGGAACGAAGGAATGGTTTCTTGTCCTGAAATTATAGACAAATTCTCATTCAAGAAATCCAAAATTTATTTCAACGCCGATCAATATACCATAGGTGTTAAAGTAATGTAGAACATAGATATCCCCAACCCCGGCGGCGCAAGCGGAAATGCAAATCATAGATCAAATATTTATTGTGCCGCCACTAAAAAAAATTATTCGAAAAAACAATCACTGAGAATTGGTGTAAATAATAATGAATGTTAAATGTTGGAATGAATCCAAATAAGCTGCTAATTTTGCAGCTTTTATTTTTTAAGTCAACATGAAACGAGCCATGGGAGCCTATCACACACAGACGCATGATTATCTCATGGCGAGTTCCATTTGGCCGCTAAAAAACAAATTATAATCATATGAAATTGTCAAATTATTCAATCAGGAAGGTTCCGGCAAACGAATACCTTGTGATGGTTTACCAGTTTTCGCTCGTCATGCTTTTGTTTTCAATAGGGCGGATCATTTTTTACCTTTTCAATACCTCTTTATTCCCAAATATTACCTTTTCCTCCTTTTTGCAAATTATGAGGGGCGGGGTAATGTTCGACACTAGTGCTGTATTGTACCTCAACGCTATATACTTTGTTTTTTACCTGCTTCCCTTTCCCTTTAAATTTCATGATGGATACCAGCGGTTCCTCAAGTGGGTTTTTATGGTCCTTAATGGTATCGGACTTACATTAAACCATATCGATATTATCTACTATCGGTTTATCTTAAAACGGACCACGGCCAGTGTGTTCGATATTGTGGGTTATGATGCAGGAAATTACAAACTGTTCCTTCGGTTTTTTTATGATTTTTGGTATGTTGCTGTATTATTGATAGTTACATTGTTGTTACTTTCATCACTATATTCTGTCTTTACGCCACGCCCCACTGTTGTTAAGATAAGGAGCTGGAAATATGGGATAGTATCATTAGTTGGTTTACTGGTGGTTGCCTATCTGAGCGTGATCGGTATGCGCGGTGGGTATATGCCAAGTACCCGGCCTATCAACATGAACAATGCAGGGAAATACGTGAACTCGACACGTGACATGTCGTTGGTTACCAATACACCATTCTGCGTCATCAGAACATGGGGAAAGAAAGCTTTTCAGGTGATGAACCTTTTGCCTGATGATGAAATGAATAAGATTTACACTCCGGTAAGAAATGAATTGCCACCACCTATAGGTAGTGGCAATTCATTGAAAAAGGATAATGTTGTTGTGATTATCCTTGAGAGCTTTAGCCGCGAATTTGTTGGATCCTTGAACAAAGATCTGAAAAATGGACAATACAAAGGTTATACCCCGTTTCTTGATTCACTGATAACCAAGAGTTTGGTTTTTTCAAATGCTTTCGCGAATGGCCGTAAATCGATTGATGCGATCCCCTCTGTTACAGCTAGTATCCCTGCATTAGTTTTACCTTACGTGATTTCCGAAAGGTCTGGAAATAGGATCAACAGCCTTGCAAGCATATTGGATGCAGAGGGTTACCAGACCTCATTTTTTCATGGCGCCCCGAATGGTTCGATGGGATTCGATGCTTTTACGAAGATTGCAGGATACCAGCGCTATTTTGGGAAGAACGAATATGGTCATGATGAAGGTTTTGACGGAGTCTGGGGAATCTGGGACGAGCCTTTTTTCCAGTTTTTTTCCGATGAGATGAACAAGATGAAGGAACCTTTCATGACCACTATTTTCTCCGTTTCGTCGCACCACCCATTTGTAGTCCCCAAACAATATCAGCAACAGTTTCCGGAGGAAGATATCCCACTTCAGAAATGCATCCGCTATACCGATCTTGCCTTGAAGGAGTTCTTCGAAAAATCGTCAAAGATGCCCTGGTTTAAAAATACCCTTTTTGTGATCACTGCCGACCATTGTTCCGAGTCTGACTTTAAAGAGTACAAAACCAACGTGATGGAACATGCTGTGCCACTGATATTTTATAAAGGCGACAACAGCCTTTCGGGTGTTGATACCTCATTGGCTGAGCAGATCGACATTATGCCATCGATATTGGGATACATGAACTATTCGAAACCATACATTGCTTTTGGGAACAACCTTTTCGATCCATCGTCGCCGCGGTTTGTGATCAACTACCCCGAAGATTCTTATCAGTTCCTCTATAGTGATTATGTTTTCTATTTAAGCGATGAAAAGATTTCAGGTATCTTTAACCGGAAGGAAGATCCCTATCTGCTCAAGAATCTTTTGGGAAAGGTCGATCTGCCCGAACAGGAAAAACTTTTAAAAGCAATTGTCCAGCAATTTAACAACCGAATGGCGCAAGATAGGCTGGTCATTGAGAAATAATATTTTGGCACACGAATTGTAAATTGAATTTCGTTTATAAAAATCAGTTGCCATGAAATCCAGGATTGTTCTTTTAATATTATTATTGATGATGGTCATCCAACCAGGGTATGGCCAGAATACCTCAAAGAAAGCACTTCGGTTAAAAGCCAAAATAGTAAAAGACCATTACATTGATTCGTTGATCAATACCAAAACTTTCGAGTTTGTGGCAAACCGGGCTTTGCCGCAAGGATGGGAATCTGTCGATCTTACTACCAATCACAATTTTTTGAAATTCGACCCTGAATTGATAGAGAGTTATATGCCCTATTTCGGAAGGGCTTACAGTGTCGATTATGGCGGTGATGGTGGGATAAAGTTCGGGGCAAAACCATTAGAATACAATATTGCCAAAGCGAAAAACGGAAAAGGATACGAGGTGAACGTTACGGTTTCCGATATTAAAGATGTTTATAAACTATCGCTTTTTGTGAGTCCTGACGGAAATGCCACGCTGAACATCAACTGCAACCAGAAGAGTTCCATTTCGTATATGGGTGAAGTTGGAAAGGTTGAGAAGCCAGTAGAGAAATAGGAAAATGGCAACTGGCGGCGGGCAACTGGCGATTGGCTGTTCTTCCCCAAAGATGATCCAACCCCTCGAAAAAATTCTTGCCACTTGCATTCAAGGTGAATATTGAATTAGGATTATTATTAATGAAAACTATAATATATTGATGATTAAACAATTAGAAATCATACTGGCATCGCATAAACGAGGGTATCACTTGATCACCAGAGAATTGGAATCAAAGTTGCCGGTACTTCCCAATACGGGGATTGCCCATTTTTTTATCATGCACACCTCGGCAGCATTGACAATCAACGAAAACGCTGATCCATCAGTCCGCACTGATTTTGAATCGTTCATGAATAAGATCGTTCCAGATGGCGATAAAATATTTATCCACCGTGACGAAGGGAGCGATGATATGTCGGCCCATCTGAAGTCTTCAATATTAGGTGCTGCTGTAACCATCCCTATCGTTAACGGAAGGTTGCATTTGGGAACCTGGCAGGGCATTTACCTTTGTGAATTCCGGAATTATGCAGAACCCCGGAGAATCTTTGTGACGATAATGGGGGAATGAGATCAATGATTTTTTTTGCAATTATGATTATATTTGTCTTGACAATAAAATATTAAAAATGGAAGCGATTAGGATTAATGTGAATAAACCAACTACTTTAAATCAAATCGAGGATTTTTTGAAATCCGGCCCTTTCGTATTGTATGGCGTATCTAAGGTTAAACAAAAGTTTGGAAATACTATATTAAAAGAACTGATAGCTAAAGGGTTCAGGATTTTTCCCATGTATAAGAACCTTGAAGAGATAGAAAACATCAAATGTTACAAACACTTATCGGAATTACCTGAAAAGGTGGGTGCTGCTATCGTTTGCACCAAACCTGAAAAAACCGCAGTGATTCTGGAAGGGTTGAAAGCATCAGGAATCAAAAAAATCTGGTTACAACAAGGTTCGGCAAATTCCGGAATATACGAAAAGGCACTAATGGATTTCGACAGTGTCATTTATCACAAATGCATTTTAATGTTTGCCATTCAAACCGGGATGCATCAATTCCACGCAAGGATTTTAAGGTTCTTCGGTAGCTTCCCGAAAAGAGCAATCCCAGTGAAATAAATGCAATTTTGCTTGTTTAAATGGGAATTTTGCCGAACATTGTTTGACTAAAAAATATTTGAAAATGGAAACAGCCATTGATACCTTAAAATATGACAGGGTTCTCAATAGTGTTCCCGATAGAATAAGTGACAGCGAAATCCTTAATCTGTTGCAGACCAATGATATAAACTGGGAGTATATTGATACGATCAAGGAGATGACTGATCAGAACGATGAGGTAATTTCTTTATGGCTGAATATAAGTGTCAGATCATTCAGGTCGTACCGGCAGTCTAATTCAAGATTGAAGGTAAACCTTAAAGAGCATGTCATTGTACTTCTGTCTTTGATTAAACATGGAATTCCGGTTTTTGGGTCAAAAGATGGTTTTGATCAATGGTTAACAACAGAAAAATTCTTCCTCGATGGCAAATCACCTGTTGCCTTTCTAAATACGATAGCCGGCATAAGATTTATTGACGATAGGTTAACTGCGATAGAATATGGTGATAATGTTTAATTTATGGAAGTATTTCGAATTTGCAGGGATTCTTTTGCTACTGATTTGTCTGCCGATTCTAAATATCTGTATATTAAAATACTAACGAACCAATGAATAAATCAAAAAAATATTAAAAAAATAATTCCCAATGTAATTTAAATCGAATTTTATTTAGATATTTGTCTAATTATACAATTTTGTAAATATGAATACATTCTTCAAGGCATTAAACGATCCTACAAGGCGTGAAATACTTGAGTTACTGAACAAAGGGGACCGGACAGCCGGAGAAATTGCCGATCAGTTCAGCATGTCGAAACCAAGTATTTCTCACCACCTTGATCTGCTCAAACAGGCAGGACTGGTGATCTGTGTACGGGAAGGGCAGTTTCAGAAATACTCGATCAATACAACGATCTTTGACGGGATCGTAAAATGGATGATGCAATTCAACAACAAATAATTGAAAAAATGAATACTAAATTGGTTATTAGGGAGATATCCCTGTTTTTATTAACAGCAATCCCTGTTTTTTACTTGCTGCTCAACTGGAGCCTCCTGCCCGAAAGGATGCCGACCCATTTCGATTTTGATGGAGACCCAAATGGTTATGGCTCAAAACTGGTCTATGTTTTTTTACCCCTGGGCATTTACTTCCTGATGATTGTTGTGCCATTCATCGATCCAAGGAAAAAGAACTACGAGCTTTTCAGCGATACCTATTTTAAACTGAGGGTTATTCTGTGCGTAATGATTGGCGCGATTGATACAATGGTTATTTACAATACATTGCACGGAATAGAAAAGATGGGTTTGTTATTGCCGGTCATCGTTTACCTTCTGTTTACACTTCTTGGGAATTATATGGGAACCATTCGCCCAAATTATTTTGTCGGTATCAAGGTGCCATGGACATTGAACAACGATGTAGTTTGGATACAGACTCATAAATTTGCAGGCAAACTTTGGTTTTGGGGAGGGCTTGCCGGTATCGCATCCCTTTTTGTGATCCCAAAGCCGGAGATCATGATGGCAATTGTAATCGCTTTACTTGTGATCGTACCTATTGTTTATTCGTATTTTATTTATCAAAGGATTGCACCTCATGAGGAATAATCCAAGTGTAACTTCGAGTCTGTGTGACATTCATTTTTCCGCCACAAAGGAACAAAGATTCACAAAGAATCGAATTTCCATCATTTCAATTTATTTCTCTATATTTCAATTTATTTCTCTATATTTCAACTTATTTCAAAAAAACAATGAAAAAACTACTTCTTACCCATCTTTTGATAATATCCTTAATTACAATAGGATACGGACAGACCGAGAAAATTGTGACACTAAAGACCTCAACCGGTGACCTCGAAGGCACCTTGATGGTGGCAACACCCAATGCTAAAAACTGTGTGGCATTGCTTATTGCAGGTTCTGGTCCAACAGACCGCGACGGGAACAATCCGCAAATGAAAAACAACTCATTGAAAATGATCGCAATGGCTTTAAATAAGGAGGGGATCGCTACCCTAAGGTACGACAAGCGGGGCATTGCCAAAAGTCAGTCTGCCGGGTTAAAAGAAGAGGTTCTCCGTTTTGACAATTATGTCAACGATGCAAAAGACTGGGTCACCTTTTTGAAAAAGGAGTATAAATTTGCGAATGTCGTCATCATTGGTCATAGCGAGGGATCGTTGATCGGAATGATTGCAGCACAGGAAAAGAATGTGAACAAATATGTTTCAATTGCAGGTGCAGGTCAACCTGCCGATAGGATTATGCGGGAACAGATGAAAAGCCAGCCACCTGCAATCTCCATTGCCACCAATACGATTCTTGACGAACTGGCTGCGGGAAGGACCGTGGACAATACCCCCGGTTCATTAAATGCCCTTTTCCGCAAGTCAGTACAACCCTATATTATTTCATGGATCAAATACGACCCGCAAAAAGAGATTGCCAAACTAAAGATCCCTGTATTGATTTTACAGGGCACCACCGATATTCAGGTCAGTATCGATGATGCCAACCGTCTGGCCAAGTCCCTGCCATCTGCCAAACTGGTCATCATCAATGGGATGAATCATATCCTGAAAGAAGCACCACTCGACAGGCAACAGAATATCCTTACCTATACCTTACCGGATCTGCCACTTAAAAAAGAACTTATGGAGAATATTGTGGCGTTTATAAAAAAATAAGATCACAAAAATATATACACGCTGATAAAAACTGTTGAACGACTCCTCCTTTCGAAATGGGGAGCCATTCAAACGCAATTTGTTTCCATTATAATGTTTTCAAGAATGACTTGTCTACAAGGTATTGGTAATTTAATGCAATTCCAGTATATGTTTTTGGTCAGGTAGGAAAGGATAAATTGGAGACTATTTGGATCGAACATCCTACCCTATTGAAAATCAGGGAGGATATACCTTTGAAACTGAATGGGATTTGTTCGTGGTGCATTTTAAAATCAAAGTGCCTAGGCTCGTGTATGGCCGAAACCTACTACCGGATAATGGACAACGAAAACACTTTAATTCCTGTCCTTACCCAGGAAGATTGGAACGAATTGTTCGAAATGGCTGAAAAACAGGGTATTGCTTGCTATCTTTACTATGCGCTCAAGCAAAAGAAATCGGAAGATGTTATTTAGGTGGATTGGCAGCACAAAAAAAGGGTTCAATTGATGCATTTTTCAGTTGGCAGCTTAATCCCCGACAATGAATTGGTGGCTAAAACCAAGGAGGAATTAAAATGGAGAGTGTAGCTGAATGATGGGTATTTCCCACATTAGAATGGGTTTTAGTTCTAGCATTTTGCCAACCTATTTGATGAAAAGAGGACAAATAACGTAACCGTAATGTAACCTTTCTGTAACACACGCTAGGAGATAATTCATTATTTTTAATTGCTTTAAGGTAATACACTAAAGATTTAAACTATGGATTTTACACTATTGATCTCTATTGTTGTGTTGGCATTTATTTTCGATTTCATTAATGGTTTTCATGATGCTGCCAATTCGATTGCAACTGTTGTATCAACCAAAGTATTAACTCCATTGCAGGCTGTTATCTGGGCAGCTTTTTTTAACTTCGCAGCCTATGCAATATTTGAACTTCATATCGTCGATACGATTGCAAAGGTCGTTGACACAGGATCAATTAACCTTCAAGTGATCCTGGCTGGTGTGATTGCCGCAATCATTTGGAACCTGATAACATGGTACCTGGGAATTCCATCAAGCTCTTCGCATACACTGGTCGGTGGATTTGCCGGCGCTGCGGTTGCCTATGCCGGCTGGGGTGTCGTCCATTCCGATAAAATCATCAAGATCGCATCGTTTATATTTCTTGCCCCATTGATCGGTATGATTCTTTCCTATTTCATTTCCATAGCAATGTTATGGATTTTCAGGAATTTCAACCCATTTCGGTTGCAGCGGTGGTTCAAAATTGGGCAGTTGTTTTCTTCCGCACTTTTTAGTCTCGGGCATGGAGGTAACGATGCGCAAAAAGTCATGGGGATCATCTCTGCATCTTTGCTGGTTTTTTTTAAGACTGCCGATCCTTCAACCATTCCACATTGGGCCCAAATCACTTTTGTGGAAGGTAAAATCCATACCATTCCATTGTGGATCGTTTATGGATGTTACACTGCAATTTCAGCCGGAACCTTAATCGGAGGATGGAGGATCGTTCGGACAATGGGCTCAAAAATCACCAAGCTTTCTCCTTTTGAAGGTGTTGCAGCCGAAGGTGCTGGTGCAATGTTGTTATTTGGAACAGAGGCTTTGGGAATACCAGTAAGTACAACCCACACCATAACCGGTGCAATTATGGGAGTTGGCCTTACAAAAAGGGTTTCCGCTGTCCGATGGGGTGTTACAGTCAACCTGTTGTACGCCTGGATCCTAACAATTCCTGTTTCAATGGCAATGGCAGCTATAATCTTTTGGATTATAAAAATGTTCTAAATGACTTTTAATTCTAAATAATTGCTAAAATAGGTGCATCAAACTAAAAATTAAATCAATATGGAAAGAATTAGTGATTTTTCAACAAAACTGGATAGAAATGCACAAATAATTGGTGTATTATCCAAATATTCAATAGTTTGGCATAACAATACCAAATTTCAACATGTTTACGATCAACTTGTTTCCAACCAGGTAAAATTGGACGAACTGTTTGTTTTATTTGGTAAGGATTTGTCAACTTTTGACGTTGAAAAGAACATCAGAAGAAAGCAATTGGAAGAAAAGGTCTTGACTATTGTCCGGATTATGCAGACTTTTGCCAATGACAAAATGAAAATGAAGCTTCAACAAAGGTTGTATCACCTTAATCTTGAGTACATCCAAAATTGTACTGATGATGAATTAATAAAAATTGCGAAAAAAAACTGGCTGATTGCCAATAAGTTTGGAGGATATGCACTCACCTTTGTCAACAAAATAAAGGCATCGCTAAATCCCGATAATTTAAAAAATATCAACAAGTTCGAAAAAAGATTCGGATTAAATCCTGAAATGATAAAAAACCTTGAAGAGGCGTTACTTCGGTTTATTGAGGCCAAGGTCCAATATCAGGTTGAGGTTGAAGAAAAAGAAAAATTGGCCAATAAAATAAAAGAAATTAACAAACAATCAAAAAAACTAATTTTCAATAAAATTGATCAGTTTGTTTTATTGGTGGAAATCGATCAACCCGATTTTTATAGGGAATATCGCAACTTAATAATATCACTTTTTTCAAAAAATGACGATGATATTAGTGATATAAATCAAGATATCAAGGATATAGACCAGGAACAGATAGGACATAAAGAACCCAAGCCAGAACACAAAAAAAGCGGCAAAGAAAAAGCCCCGAACAAGTAAATTTAAAAAAGTTATGAAAATAAAAAACCGGAAGGGCAGTTATGCCTTATCCGGTTTAATTGATTATTGACAAATTATTGATTAAAAGACACTTACCATGGCAACAGGTGCAATTTTCCTAACCATTTCTATTTCGGAGTCTCGCAATTCTGCCGAATCAAATAATTTACTGTGCCCCAACACTTCACCTAGTGCAGATTTAAGCCTGAAATAGAATTTGCCATCAAAAGTTTTTCTATATTCGTATTTTAGATTATCTGTTGCAGTTATACGAATGGTCTCTATTTCACTTTTACAGACCGATTTGGAAAGATATCTCAGGCTATTCAGCATCACTTTCCCATTCTTCCCTTTAAGTTTGATGAAATAGTGCCCATCTGCATTTTTTGTTACAATAAAAGTTCCCATGAATAATGCGTATTGTAATAATTTGATTAATAAAAAATTATAGATTGATATTCCAGCTTTGGACAGTTGCAAAAAGAGTATTTTGCCTAACCCAGGTAATACCTACAGATCGTTCTTCTTCAGTTTCAAAAATTTTACTTCTGGCCAACAATGTCCCGTCCGGTCCAAGAAGTTTAAAATAGAACTTCCCATCGCTGGATATCTTTTTTTCGTATTTTGACAGATCGCTTGAACTTGCCCGTATGGTTTCTATTGACTCGTTGATTTTTGTTAAATCAGAACATTCATTTCCGCGAAGAATTACGTAACCTTCATTGGAAAGCAGTGCTACATAATATCGCCCTTCTCCAAGTTTATGTACATTAAAATTGCTCATAGTTAAATAATTGAAAGATATTGTAAATAAAACCATTACAGCCTAAAACTGTAATGGTTTTCCAATTTAACAGATTGAACTTCACCCAAATTCAACCTCATTTAAGTATCCAGATATCTGCATTGATATCGTCAGTTTCGGTTCCAAATTGACTGACCAGAGAAGCTTTGTAATTGACGGAATTTGTTGTCCTTTCGGGACTTGGGTACTGCCACCTTTTAGCAATTCTCCCGCTATTGGCTGTTCCTGTTCCGGTAAGGAAGGCCGGAACACCGGTGCGCCGATAGTTGTTATATGCTTCCCATCCCGAATTCTGGAAAAAAGCAAGGTACTTTTGGGTCAGTATTTGCTTTAGTGCCTCTGATACAGTGCCGTTCAGCTTAACAGTCGCCTGGGAATAGTATGCGTCCCATTTTAAGTCAACTGATGCAACACCATGGAATGCCCAGGATGCTTTGATCCCATTGATATAATAATTTTCGGCATTACCCGATAACCAACCCCGAGTGATCGCTTCTGCAATATTGAAACACAATTCGGAATAACCGATTTGGATGCAAGGTTCACCAACGTATGAACTGTAGTATTTGCTTTTGCTGATTGACGAATATTCCCCATTCAACATTTTAGTTGACATATCGTCAAGGCTTTCACCGGAACTTGCACCAACATAAGCACCAAAATCAGAAGCAGTTAATCCAGCTCTAATTTTGGCAGGGGCAGGGTCGGCAACAATGAAAGTGCGTGGATCCTTTAACAAAGCAAGGGTATTCAGATAAGTAGCCGACATATTGTTACGTGTAGCAGTCTGACCGTAATTATCCTGATTAAGCGGATATTTGTCGGTTGAATTGTTGTAGGTGAATTTCAGATTGTCGTCAAGTGAAGTCATTACAGGGTATTTAGTCGGATTATTTACCACATTTGCAAACAACGTTTTGATGTTCAGATCTGTGTCCGATTCTTTTTTGCTCAAAGCAATCAGTACCCGCAATTTGTATGAATTGACTACTTTTTGCCATTTTTTCAAGTCGTTGTTGAGCATGAAATCTCCGGTAAGCGTTTGGTCCCCGCTGTTGATCAGTGACTGAAGATCAGTATTTGATTCTTCGAGCCATGTCAGCACTTGTTGGAATACCGCTTTTTGAGTGTCGTACTTTGGCATGGTGTTATCCAAACTCTTCAATGCCTCGGTTAAGGGCACATCGCCCAGTCTCATACTCATATCCACAAAGAAAAATGCTTTGTAGAACTTCCCAATCGCCGAATATGGATTGGTATCGGCCAACCCAATGCGTTTTGCTTCAGCAATCATTTGGTTGACATTCTTCAATTGCGAATAATTGAAGCTCGTTGTGGTCCAGTCGTATTTCTGTTCCGCATAATAGGCATAATTGCTGCAATAGAACTGGTTCCAGCGTTGTACATCGCTCCAGGGGGCATAATAAGTGCTGTAAAGTACACTTGTAAAGACCAATGAAGGGGGCACATTGCCAGGACGATTTGGATCTTTTTCGAGATCAGAGAATTTTTGACATGATGATAATGCCACGAATAGCACGACCACAAAGAGAAATATATTTTTCATTACTGTGTAATTTAAATTTTGTAAATTATACCTAAGATTAGAAGCTGATATTCAGGTTAAACCCATAGCGGCGCGTTGTTGGCGTTTGAAGCCCGGAGGATCCACTCGTATTTGCATATTGTTCGATATCGATATCGCTTCTTTCAGCAAAATACAAGAGGTTACGGCCAACGAAAGAGATACTTGCTTGTTTGATTAGAGTCTTGCTGAGGAATGCCTGAGGAAAGTTGTAGGTCAGAACGACTTCGCGTAATTTGACAAAAGTACGGCTGATACGGTCTGCCACATCGGTCCCATAGTAACGGCTGATATAATCCTGTAGATAAGTCACAGTTGTATTTGGAGCAAACTGAAGTTTGCTGTAGTTTGTCACATTTCCGTCAGAATCGTATTCGATTGCCTGTCCATTGCTAACAACTACCCCTTGACCAACATACGATTTAATGCCTTTGGTGTCGTTTAACCTGGCAGCTCCCATATCACCAAGTACGGTGTTGATGTGTCGTCCTCCCTGGTAGGTTTTCTTTTCAACATAGTCAATAATGGAACCGCCAAAACGACCATCAAACTGAAATTTCAAACTGAAATTTTTGTACGACAACGTGTTGTTAATGGCTCCGACCCAATTTGAATTTGCATTTCCAAGGAATTGAGAAACCGAGTTTTTGATTGGTCGGCCGCTGGCATCGTTTATAATTGTCCCGTCAGAAGTCCTGACAAAGTCCGTACCGTACATTTTATCCATGCGGTCACCAACTTTCAAATAGATATTGAGTTTTTCAACGCCAGGATAAATTTCTTTCAGGTATTGTTGATTGGTCGAATAGTTTGCCGAAATGTCCCAGCTAAAGCCTTTGGCATTGCGTATTGGCGAGCCTGCAACACTAATTTCGATCCCTTTCCGCTGAACTTTGATCCCATTCACGAGTGCCGATGAATATCCGGTCGCCCCCGAAATTGGCAACGAGAAGATTTGTGGGCCATCGATGCTCGAAAAATAAGTTGCGTCGAACATGAGCCTATTTTCAAACAGACCAACATCCGTTCCGACTTCCCATGCCGAACTTGAACTTGGTTTCAGGTTTGGATTTGAAATGGCATTGGTATAGGTAGCGGCTGGTTTTCCCTGGATCAGGTTAATGCCATAAGAAGATGAATTTTTATAGGTTGGTCCATCATAGGGCGATCTGTAACTGCTTCCATACCCTACAACCGTAGATCCGAGAACTTCGTCGGTTGATCCGATTGTTGAGGAAGTGAGCGCACTTCCAACATTGGCATACGAACCCCTAACTTTCCATGTTTTAACGTGAGGGATGGTCACTAATTTCGAAAGCTCGATACTTGTAGAAACTGAAGGATAAAAATAAGTATTGTTGCCAACAGGCAATGTTGAGTTTTCATCGGCACGGCCTGTTAACGACAATGTCAGGAAATCATTGTAAGTAAGGTCGGCGGTTGCATAGGCGCTTAATACCTGCATTGGGGCATTGTAATTGTACGATTTTACCGGATTTTTAGAGTTGCTCAGGTTATACCATCCGGGAACGTTCAAATAGTCAGTCGATGAGTAGCTGCTCCTGAAATTATATGAACGGATATTTCCCCCGGCAGTTGCGTGTAAACTAATCTTGGGAGTGACATAACGGTCGTATGATAAAAGAATATCGGTATTGTTCTCGAATAAGTTGCGCTTGTCTTCCCGGTAATCGCCTTCACCTGCTTCACGCCCATAAGGGTGGGCAGAGAAAGGAAGTTTTTCAGACAGGAACAAGTCGTAGGTTGAAATGGCGGTACGGGCCTGCAAACTCAGGTAATTGTTGACTTTGTACGATATGGCAGCATTCCCTGTTAGGTCGCTTTTATAGTGACCCCGCAGCCATTCATATGACATAAAATAGGGATTGTGGTAACGTTGATATTCAGCATAGATTGATTGAACACCCTCTTTCCCGGGTTGCCAGTAGTTACGCATATCGGCAATATTCCAATCAGCCCCACCCCAGGCTATAATGTTGTATATAATACTGTTTGGTCCATAGGTGACGTCCGGAACATTGGGAGTGTATTGACGGCTAAAAGCCATATTTGCACTAACACGAAGCTTCTTCGAAATGTTGTAACCTCCAGTTAGGTTAAAGTTGGTGATATTGAGCGAAGTATTTGGCACGATACCATTCTGGTAGCTATGCGAAGCAGAAAACCGGAGATCGTATTTGTCGCCACTTGCCGATAGGGAAACGCTGTTGTTGGATAAAAGGCCTGGCTCAAGAAAACGTTTCAGGTTGTCTTTACCCCGTGCAATATAGGGTGTTGGTTTAATATTTCCTTTATAGGTCGAACCATTTGCGAAAGTTGTGGTATAAGAAGTTCCTGGTGTGTATAGGCCATCATATTGCGGGATCAATTGCCCATCAAACTTTGGCCCCCAAACATCATAATCACCATCGTTTAAACCGCCCCCTTTCCCATCAGCAAATGCGTATATTCCATGGTCGCCTGGGCCATATTCATCCTGAACTTTAGGAATAGCCAGAAAACCACTTTCGACCATGGTGCTTGAATTAAAATCAACCACAAATCCGCGTTTGTCGCCAGTACCCCGTTTGGTAGTAATCTGGATAGCACCATATTGTCCTCTTGAACCGTATAAGGCTGCCGCGCTCGGCCCTTTCAGAATGGTGTAGCTTTCGATATCGTCCGGATTGATATTCCAGGTATCGGTTTGCACCGGAACACCATCAACAACATAAAGCGGGGCATATCCGCGAAGCAGAACAGTTGGGGACCCAAGTATTTCGGAGGATGCGCCAACCGTTAATCCTGCCACTTTCCCTGTCAGGGAATTGATAGCATTGGGTTCCCTGGCTTTGACCATCTCACTACCTTTCACACCCTGAACGGCAAATCCAATTGTGCTTTTTTGTTTTTCGATACCTAAAGCCGTAACAATTACTTCCTTTATCTGCTCTTTTGCCTCCTCAAGGGTAATAACAATAACTTTTTGATTGCCAACCGCAACCTCTTTGGATTCAAATCCAATGTAAGAAACGACAATGATGTCCTTGGGTTCGGCCATAAGGGTGAATTTCCCATCTCCAGTGGTCATTGCACCGGTTGTGGTGCCTTTCAGGAGAACGGTTGCACCCGGCAACGTTTCCCCATTGCCGATTTTAACTGTTCCTTCAATTTTTGCTTTTTGGGCATAAAGTGAAGTTCCAAACAGCATAACCAGAATTGATAAAATAATAGTTCTTTGCATTTTAAAAGAATTAGAAATTATACATACTTGTTTTTTTTGACACAACTTAGGCATATTGCAGTATAATTATACTGTAAATATCAATAAATCAATAATTTAATTTTTGATTCTTATGGACTATAACACGAGGTTTACTCTTTTTGTCAACAGGTTGATTAAGGATACCATATCTTCAGTTTTGCTGATCGTTTTTTCGAAGTTCCTGGTATCGGCGGTAAGTACATTGATTGCAACATCCAAAACTTTGTTGAATTCTTCTGACGCTGCCTCAAGTGGAACCTCTCCTTTTTTGACAGATTTTTTGAAGTAACGTTCAACTTTTTTCACTGCATCGTAAATGACGGGTTTTCGCACCATTGTTCTTGTTTGAGGGTTGCCCGGTACGGTCGGCACTTCGAACGTGTATTTTGATTCAAGCAAGTACAATTTTCTGGAAGCCAACTCACCCAATATATGCTCACCTGCCATGTCTTTGGTGATGGCATCGAGATCATTGTTATTGGCATATACCCTGAATTCAAAAACTGGCAAACCCGAAGTTAAAGAACCATTGCTTTTGGCATCTCCAGAATCTGACATTGCCAAAGCATCCTGCGAAAAAGTCCTTCCAGAAAACAGAAGGAATATCAGAATTATAATATGTGTGTTTATTAACATGTGATTGGAATTTAATGATTTGTATGTAATTAATTATTAGGTATTTATATTAGTATTATACATAGGGATTCAAATTTGATGTTCGGACAATTTGTCAAATACGACCATCAGTATGGATAAGGCTGTTTGCAATTCATCGCGGCTAATGGTCAGGGCCGGCGAAAGCTGAAGGACATTTCCCTGCGAAACCTTAAAGCTTAACCCATTGCGCATACAATTGTACATAACCTTTTCTGCTTCTTCTGTGGCCTTCTCTTTGGTTAACTGATCTTTAACCAGTTCTATTCCCCAAAGAAAACCCAAACCACGTATATCGCCAATTAATGGGAACTGTTTTTTTAACCGATACAATCTGTCAAGCATATACGATCCATTTTCAGCCACTTTTTCAAGTAATTTGTGATCTTCTATATAAGTTATTGTAGCCAGACCTGCAACGCTTCCAAGTGGATTCTTCTCATGTGTGTAATGTCCAAGTGAGACATCCTGTGCAACGTTGTAGCTGTCCCTTGTAACAATTGCTGCAAAAGGTATTATTCCTCCACCCAGGCCTTTCCCAAGGCAAAGGATGTCAGGTTCGATACCGAAGTTTTCGAATGCGAACATTTTGCCGGTTCGTCCAAGGGCAATCGGGATTTCATCGAGGATAAGTATGACCCCATGTTTGGTGCAAATTTCCCTAACCCTTTGCCAATAAGCTTTTGATGGGATCTGTACATCTGTGTTCCGCACCGTTTCGGCAATAAAAGCACCAATATCTCCTTCTTTTTCAATGACATATTCAAGATAATCGGCATATTTGATCTGATCGGCTTCGCTGTGGCCAAAAATTCCCCGATAGGTTGTTGGGGGCGGAATGGAGACAACACCAGGCATTAATGGACCCATATACTGCCGAAATGCAGCTTCACCACCTACTGAAATGGCATCAAGCGAGGCACCATGAAAAGAATCGTAAAGAGATATTACCTTATATTTCCCAGAAACCAACCTCGCCAGCTTCAAAGCCATCCCAACTGCGGAGGTGCCACCGGGGGCAAACAAACACCGGTTCAGGTCACCAGGCAACAGACTTGCCAGTTTTTCTGCAAGCTCGACTGCCGGTTGATTGGTGTACCTTCGGGGCGAGAAGGGGAGCGATTCCATTTGTTCCTTAATTCGGTCAATTACAAAGTCATTCCCAAAACCCAGTTGATGAACATTATTTCCGTGAAAATCAAGTAAATATCTTCCGGATAACGTTATCATCCCACTTCCTTTGCATTTTTCAAGAACATCAAGGCAAGGGGTCGACAACGATTGGTGCAGAAAATATCGGGCATCATCGTCCAGGATCTTTCTGGTCAAAGGATCTGTTATATCTTGATCCCATCTCCTTCTCTCATCGGAGAAATTTACATCACCTTCGGTGACCAATATGTCTGGATTTATTGACATTACAAATTATTTATCAAAGTAAGTTCACTTTTAGATTTGATTTTGAACCCGTAAAAAGATTCCTGATTTTCAGTCCTTTATAGTTGAACGAGTCAAGAGGCATGATTATTGAGGAATCTGCTGGAATAAATAATTTGTCCCCTTTTGAGGTTTCTACATCAAATGGAATGGCTGAAACATTGCTGATCTCATACAACGCTTTGTTCTTCCTATTAGCTGTGACATCGTGAATATCAGAATTGCTGATCACGGCCATATTTCGATTGAGGCACCAATCGAGAACAATGGGATAGTACTCCTGTTCATTGAAAACTTCAACCCCATTGATCAGCCCTTTTTCAAGTAGCAATTGGTGCATGTGAAAATCGCACTTCAATGTGGTATATCCCAATATATTGGGTAGCTTGATTTCCTTATGTGCCGATGGTTTCTGCATATGAGGATACTGGACATTATTCAGATTCTGGGCGAAACTTTTACCACCTACCAAATACAATATTATTATTAAAACTTTGATTTTCATTTTTTACTAATTAATCAAGTATGTTATATTTTCAGTTGGCAAATGTCAAGGAATGTTATTACAATTCTGTGAACCTGAGGTTACAGTTTGATGAATTATTATTTGGTTTATACCGGGACCCCCATTTCAAGTAGCACTTCTTGTATTGCATCAATCAGTCTATCAATATCTTCCAGATAAAGCTGGCCAATATTGCCGATGCGGAAGCAATCTGTATCCGACAATTTTCCCTGATAGATGACTTGTCCCCGTCCGTGTAATTTTTCGTAAAATAAGGTAAAATCGAAATTCGGGTGTTTTGGAAACAGAAAAGAGGTGATGATGTATCCCTGATCCTTTTTAGCAAGATAAGTTGTTAAGCCAAGTGCTTCGGTTCCTTCGATTAAACTGTTGTAATTCTGTTGATAGCGTTCCGATCGTTTCCGGACACCACCTTCAAGTTTTAGCTCCTCTAGGGCCTGATTGAATGCCAGAATGGACTGAATTGGGGGAGTAAACCGGAATTGATTACTATTCTTCATATACATCCATTGATTGTAAAGATCAAGCGAGACGGTTCTGGCACTGCCCTTACAACTAATAAGTGAGCTGGTTTTAAAGATGACAAAAGAAAACCCAGGTACTCCTTCAATACATTTATTGGATGAAGATATTAAAAAATCAATGCCAATTCCCTTTAAATCAATGGGAACTGCTCCAAAACTGCTCATTGCATCAACAATAAACTGTTTATTGTATTTTCGAGCTATATATCCTACATTTTCGATGTCGTTGAAAATGCCAGTGGTGGTTTCACAATGTACCAAAGCCACATGGGTAATTGAATCATCTTTTTTCAGCGCATCTTCCACATCGAGATAAGATGGTACTACATTTTCCTTATAATTTAGTGTTGTCGTTTTGATCTCGTAAACATGGGTCATATTTCCGATCCGGTCACCGTATGCACCATTTGAAATCAACAGTAAATGGCCATATTCTGGAATAACTGTTGAAATGACAGATTCCACTCCAAATGTTCCGGATCCTTGCATCAAAACCGAATCGTACCCCTCATCACGGCTCACACCTGCAATTTCGAGCAGTTCACAGCGGATTTTTTCTACAACCTCCAAAAATTCTTTGTCTCGCGACCCCATATCGTGAAGCATGGCTTTCTTCACCGATCGTTTTGTATTTAAAGGGCCTGGAGTAAACAGTTTATTGTCCATATTCTATGAAATTTTATTTTATTTATTACTTGGTTGTCAGACCCAGTTCTACATATTCCTCATCAGGGTGTGAGGATAATTCTGGTGATTCATCAGATTGATTTTCAGTTCCATAATTCCATTTAAAGATTAACAGGAAAGCTGCAATTAAGGCTACTATGACGAATACCTCAAACAATGCGTTCCATCCATATTTTTGGGAAACATATGCAACGGCAAAGGGCGACAACAATTGACCTGCAGAACCTACACCATTGATCAAACCTGCAGACAAAGCTGCACCATGGTTTTTTCCCATATCCATCGCAGCAGCACCCGACATTAGCGAGTCTGGACCATAAGTGAAAAACCCAATAAGCCCGATCGAAATAATAGTGGGAACATTTCCCAATGGACTTAGATAAGGCTGCAAAAACAAAACGATGGCCAATCCAAAAAGCATTATCGAACTGATGGGAAACCGGCGTGCTTTAAATAAATAATCGGAAGCAAAACCTGCCGCCAGGACTCCCAGAAACCCGAATGCTTCATAAGCCATTGAGGTATATCCTGCCTGCTGGTCGGAATAGAAAAGTGCCTCCGAAAGGTACAGGGGGAGCCAGAAAAGAAATGCATAACGGGTAAATTTTAAAAAGAAGTACATGGCTGCAGCAATCCAGACAGCGCCATTTTTTAATACAGCCATCTGAGCCTCTTTATCCTTTCTCTTACCTTTTTTTGTGATCCCGTTTTTTTCAAATGTCTCCAATCCTACATCCGTTGGATTATTCCGGTCAAACACGATGTAAAAGATTGAAATAACCAATAAAAGAACTGCCGGAGCAAGGAATGCCCTTTTCCACGAATATTCTGAAAGGAATTGCTGATTGGTGAGCCAATAAGTAGCAAATGCAGTTGCGGCTACTCCTCCAATTACATAACAGGTTGACCAGAATGACATCATCACGCCGCGTTCCTTCTTTTTGAACCAGGGTGTCAGGTTTTTGACAAGTCCTGACCAACCCGTAGATTGTCCAAATCCATTCAATCCCATTAAAAAAACGAAAGAACCCATAGTTCCCATCCAGCCCATCAGGAGATTTGAAATGACTGCAATCAATAGGCCAATCCCAACAATAAGCCGTGGACCGTTCCGGTCGCTCAGATAGCCACTCAGAAACTGACCCAACATATACATGATACTGTAAATGGTTATTACAAACGCAAATTCCTCCTTTGAGGTACCTAACTCCCGACTCATCACGGGCATAACAACGCTGAAATTCTTGCGGCAAAAATACATCCCGAAATATGCCAGCCATGTGACTGCAAATATTTGAATACGCCATTTTCTCATGGCAGGAGAAATTGCTTTTGTCATTCTTAAAGTATTATTTAGAATTCCTGATTTAGATCAGATTGTCAATTTCATAAAGGATAGGTAAGCAATCCCAAACCCCATCGGCCACATAATCAGCACCTGCATCCAGCAACTTCTGTTCGGCAATAGCGATTTTTTCCTGAAGCCAAACAGGATCTGCCTTTTGAGTTTCAGCAATTGATAATCCAAGTTCGTTTCCCGATTTTGTTAACCCAATTGTCCACATCCCCGCATTTACACCTTCCTGGATATCGGCAACTGTATCACCGATTTTAACCATTTTACTCAATGGGAAAACATTCATCTTTTCGCAGTTACGGTAGATCATCCAGGGATAAGGCCTTCCTGATGAGACTTCTGATGAATTCACAACGGCGTCTGGCAACAAGCCCAATGCTGTGGTAATCGGTAATATATTGTCCATCATTTCAGCAACATATCCTGTCGTAGTACCTACTTTTATTCCCTGAGATTTAAGCAAGTTGATGAGTTCAATAGCACCCTGGATCGGAGCGGTATAGTTTTTAACGATATTTGAAAGAACAGGCTCCAGTTCAGCGTATATTGATTCGATGTCGGCTTCAGTTGGGTATCGCCTGAATCTAATCATCCATTGTTTTTGAATGGAGCCCAACTGCATCAATTCCCGAATATGATCCTTCTTTGCCAATCCCATTGGTCCCCGAGCCTCTTCATTACTTAGAAAAACTCCTTTTGATTTATAAACCTGAACGAATACCTGGGTAGGCGCCATACATCCATAGTCGATTATTGTTCCGGCCCAGTCAAAGATGACTGCTTTTATGTTATTCAATTTCTGCATGATATTCAGATTATTTCTTCTTCAACATGAATATAAATTTGTCTTTTGGCCAATTCTTCAAAAACGGTTACGGGGTTGAAAACAAACTCAGGATACAATGCGCCTTCTCCTTTGTATTTTCCTTGCGCAATCAATTGAGCCGCAATGCTCATGGGGATTCCTACATTTCTGGTATAAGCCCTTAAACCTTTCCATTTTGGATTTGAACCATCAGAAGATGGGTGTGTATGTGTCAATGTTAGTCGTACCAACTTTCCTTTTTTAATACCCTCCACTTCAACATGAAGTGAATAACCAAATAATTCTGTTGATTTACCTTTATCCGATTTTTGAAGGTATTCGCTGATGGCATCCATAATTCCGAACTCATGGCCATCAAGAGTTATTTGTGGGTTGTTCAAAAACCCATAATTATACAGTGCTTTTATCAGCAACATATTCTCAACAGGCCATGTTCCACGAACCTCAATCAATTCAACCCCTTTGTTCTCAAGGTATTTTGCCAATGTGAATGTTTCAGAATGAGGTATAATATATTGTAGGGTTTTACCATATGGTTGCGGCAGTTCAACAACCCGTGGACGCGCAAACGGCGGAACCTGAAAGAATTGCCCGTTTTCGAATACGGTACGACCGGGCAAATTCGGGTCATATTCATAAATGGTCGTCTCGGTGATAGAACCGGAAAAGGCAATCGGGCGAAAGGCACCATGGCTGACCCGAACAATGTTTACTTTCTCCATTTGGTCACAGGCAAAGACAGCCATCATATTGGTAATGCCTGGGGTCATTCCAAATCCCGGGACCATAATTTTCCCATTCGATTTGAAAATATCGCTGAATTGGTATTCCTCACCGAATCCGTTCAGGTTGATTCCATGACAATTTGCATGAGCAATACATTCAGTCGAAAGGGAATTGAGAGATATGGTAGTACCATCGATAACTATATCATATTCAGATAAAAGAGCAATTGAATCGTTTTTGCTTCTTATATCAATAAAGACATAATCGACTTTGGGATGAAATAGCCATTTCGCTGTTTCCTTGGCTGCATCTACATCAAAATCACCAATTGTCAACTGATCGAAAATTCCAAATTGGACAATATCAAGTGCCGCCTCACGACAAATCTTGCCGGCTCCACCTAATGCAAAAATTCTCATATTATGAAGTTTCAGATGTTTTTAACGTTACAAAAGTGATGATCCCCTGTTACACTGGGGTCAATTATCGGTTACCATTTTGTTACAATGATTTAATACCCCGTTCTGATCCTATTTGTAGCTGATTAGGCCAAATGGGAAAAGGGCATTGAGATTCGGGGGAAATGGTGGAATAGACGGAGACTTCTGGAACTAAGCTAAAACAAATGGAAGGTTAAAACTAAAATTCTCAAATGATAAAATCATAATTAATTAGTTCAGAATGAGGGGCACGGGTTGTTTAAAATATGCACTGATTAACTCCGTTAAATGCTTTTGTTGAATTGGTTTTGAAATGTAGCTATTGCATCCGGCTGCAATTGCCCTCTCCTGGTCGCCGGTTAATGCAAACGCGGATTGTGCTATAATTACAACTTCTGCATTGAATTTCCTGATTAAACGGGTTGCCTCATAACCATCCATAAGGGGCATTTGAATATCCATCAAAACAAGGTCAATGTCAGGATTGCTGAAACAAACCTCAACTGCATCGATTCCATTGTTCACATTTAGAACTTCTTTGCTGAAATTGCCCATAACTTTTCCAAGAAGTATCGAGGATATTTGATTGTCTTCTGCTATAAGTATTTTTAGTTTTTTAATGCAGTTATCAGCGCTAACAGAACTTTTACTGAGTTTCTTTTCTTCAATTTGAGCAATATAGGGAATCGTAAAATAAAATATCGAACCTTTTCCCACTGTACTTTCAACCCATATTTTACCGCCAAGCATTTCGACAAATGCTTTGGATATTGTCAACCCAAGTCCTGCACCTTCATAATTCCGACTAAGCGATTCACTTCCCTGCCTGAACCTTTCAAAAATGAAATGCTTATGCTCCTCGCGAATTCCAGGTCCAGTATCCTTTATGAAAAATTCAAGGTATTTATCTTTTTTTTCGTAACCAAATTCGATCGAACCACTAGGTGTAAATTTGATCGCATTCTTGACAAGATTCGTTAAAATTGAATAGATTTTTTCCTTGTCCGTTTTTAGGATGGCTTCCTGTGAGGACAATGTCTTTTTGAAAAACAATTGTAAACCTTTTTTTTCTGCCTCGGGTTTGAAGAACGTATAAAGGTAATCAATTTGCGTATTTATATTTGTCTCTGATAGATATACCTCCATTTGTCCCGATTCAACTTTTGATATGCTCATGATATCGTTAATAATATTGAGCATACGTGTACCACTTATCTCAATAATACGAATAAATTCCATCTGCTCCTTTACCGAAAGGTTGGGTTCCTTTAATAATTCTGTAAATCCTAGTATGCCAGTCATCGGAGTTCTGATTTCATGGCTCATATTGGCCAAAAACGATGACATCAATCGATCACTTTCTTCTGCCCGTTCTTTCGCTTTAATCAAGTCTGTAATCATTTTTTTCTTTTCTGTAATATCCCTGTTGCTAATTCGTCTTCCCAGGTATTTCCCGTTCTCATTAAATATAGGACTGGAAATATGGTGGATCCAAACCAAAGCACCCTCTTTACTTACCACCCTTATTTCCAAATCATAAACCTTATCCCTATTTTCCTTCAATAATATTTGATTTTTGTAGTTGAGGATTGAATCGTAATCACCCGAATAGACAATTTCCTTAATTAGCTGAGGTTTTGATAGGAATTCTTCCGGATCATAACCAGTAATTTTTTTGCAGGCCGGGGACATGTAGAAAATTTGTTGATCTTCACCAATCCAATATACCCAGTCAGACGTTTGATCAGCAACAGTCCTGAACTTTAATTCACTCTCTTTAAGCGCTACTTCGGCACTTTTTCGTTTTGTTATTTCAAGGAAAGAAGTTACAAAATGGTTTGGCTTGTAAGTGTAAGCAACACAATCATACCATCGATTATTATATTGAAGAAATTGTTCAAAGCGAATAGTTTTCCCAGTATTTACCACTTTGCCATAAGTTCCGATCCAATCAAAAACACCGTTTTCGATATCTGGAAATGCTTGTTTTACAGTTTTGCCTCGGGGGTCGGTTCCTGTTAGCTCCCGATAGCTTTTATTGGCATCAAGAAACCGGTAATCGACTGGTTTTCTGTATTCATCATAGATCATTTCATGGTATGCAACTGCAATTGGACTGTTCTCAAACAAAGCACAAAACCTCCAGTCTGCTTCAATCAGAGCCTCGTCTGCCCGCTTAAGTTCGGCAATGTTAATTGCAGTCAATAAATATTGATCAGCATTTGCAGAAGCTTTTCCGGTAAGTCGTATAAACTGTGGTAGGCTCCCTTTTTTTAATATTGTAACTTCGCAGACTTCAATGCTATTGTTGTTTAACACTCTGTGAAGGAATTGATTGAATAATGGTTTGGTATCATCATCAACAAATGATTCAAAATGAATATCTCTTAGGGGTGTACATTCAATTCCAAGCAAATGAGATGCGAAAGTGTTTAGTTCAATGATTTTGCCCTCTCTTGAAAGTGTAAGATACGCAACTGGTGCCAATTGGAACAATTCTGCATATTTTTCAGACGCATTTTTTTCAGCCTCTTTCTTTGCGAGCATAAGTTCTTCAACCTTTAATTGCAGACTTACCTGTGAGCGCTCCAGATGGCAAATGTAATTCAGTTCTTCATCGTTAGAATTTGGAAAACCTGAATTCCCATGGATTCTTGTCAGCAACTCTTCTGAATTTTGATGAATTGTACCGAACTCTGATTTCATCTCTTTATTCCAATTTTTCATTGTGCCATTATTGTAATGTTCAATTAACTCAGATAACAAAAATTTAAAAACGCTAATTATTAAGAACAGCGCCAATTTGGAAAGGCAAAGCAGGGATACTACAAAATCACCTACGAAACTACCCATATAATGTGGGGTACATGTTAATTCTACATAACCATTTGTTTAACATAACTTTATCAAAACAAGACAAAACGATTACAGAATTAAGTCATACCGATTACAGAAGAATCTGTTGAACAGACCTCTAAATTATTAAGGTTTATAACTGATAAGGACGCATAGATTATTTCTTTACTTAATTGTAATGACACAGGGCACGGTGAAGGAAAAGCAGGTACCACTTTCAATATTGTCAGCGATCCAGATCTTACCTTTATTCATCTTTACAAATTCCTTGCATAATTTTAAACCAAATCCAGATCCTTTCTCGTTCATCAGTCCAACCGAGGTTGATTCCTTATCAGAGTGAAAGATCGATTTCTTAAGTTTCTGATCCATTCCAATTCCCGAATCGATTACTGAGATGATGCAATTCTGCTTTTTAAGCCTTGCAATGATTTTGATGATTCCATTTTCGGGTGTGTATTTGATTGCATTCGACACAAGGTTGCGCACAACACACATAAATAAATCAGTATCTACCTTTATGAAGGAATCATTTGGCAGATCAATAATAAGTTGAATTTTCTTTTGTTTCAGAATAGTCTCATACATACGGGATGATTCGTGAATCAATTTTTCCAACGAATGATCAGTAATAGTAGGCGTGATCCGGTTGAGGCGTGATCGCGACCAGTGCAACAGGTTGTCCATCAGGTGAAATGCATTTTTTGCTGACTCGTCCAAAGCTCCCAATGATTTTTGCACCTTTTCAGGTGGCATTTGCATGTATTTCAATGAAAGCATTTCTGTCAGGTTCTGAAACCAATAAAGTGGATTTCTCAATTCATGGGTAATGATCGAAAAAACTTTATCCTTTTCCCGATTGGCATTCTTGAGTTCTTTGTTCAGTTTCTCAAGTGCCATGTTTTGGGTTACAATTTTTTTGTTCAGTATTGAGAGGTGTTCGTTGGCTTTCCGCTTATTTTCGAATCGGGTATAAAGCATGATGATCAACAACATTGTCAATACCAAGGCAGTAAAAAACAATGAAATAATAAAACGCTCCTGCCTGATTGTAATTTCCTTAATTTCATTCTCTTTCCGGAGAAGTACATTATCATCTTCCTTCTTTTCAGATTCAAAGTTTATTCTTAATTCCGACAACCTGGCACTATTTTCAGCTTGCATCTTCTTTTTATCTGCCTGTGAAAAGTACCTGTAATATTCAAGAGCTTTTTCAGCATCTCTTTTTTTGAGAAAGCACTGATAAAGTCCCCAATAGGCATCATGATTTATTTCTGTCAGATTCGTTGAATTGGCCTTTAATAAGGAGTTTTCGAAGGCTGTTTTTGCAGAATCGATTTGGTTCAGGCCAAGAAATGTATTCCCCAGTTGAAGCAAAGCTTCTGCGACACCCGCAACATAGCCACTTTTCTCAGCGATAGCCATGGACTGTTGGAGATAGGTTTTTGCCTTTTTATGTTCCGATTTAAGGTTACAGACTTTGCCAATGTTGGCCAAAGCCTTTACTTTTCCTTTCAAATAGGAAATCTGATCACAGTACTTGAGCGATTTGCCAAAATAAAAAAAAGCACTGTCGGGATTGTTTTTTACAAGATAAACTTTACCGACGTTGTTGTAGGAACTGGCCAGTCCCTCGGGTGTATCGAGTAGAACCCGATAGAAAAGTGCCCTTTTATGATATTCCAGGGAGATTTCGGGTTGGTCGAGTGTGAGATAGAATGAACCTAAATTACTGCATACTTCTGAAACATTTGAATAATCATCGCTCTTTTTACAGATCTTAAACGCTTCAAGATAACATTTAAGCGCCATATAAAAATCACTGTCGATGTTATATGTTTTCCCGAGGTTCAATAAGACAGTGACTGAATTGAGTGAATCCCCACTTATTTTAAACTTTTCGAGTGCCTGCTTATAATAATCGACCGATTCATCGAAACGTCCCGTGGTGTGCAAGTATTTTCCAATGTTATTCAATGAAGAGGCTTCCAGTTCATAAAACATCCCTTTTTGTGCCAGGTCCAATGACTTTCTAAACAGAGCACCCGATTTTTCATATTGGCCTTGTATATAGACAATAGTACCGCTTTCAAGCAATGACTGGCAAATTCCATGTTCGTATTTAATTTTTTCGGATAATTGGAGTGAACTTTGAAACAATGAAAAAGCCTCCTCATTTCTGCCTTCAAGACGCAAGATTGCGCCCATTACAAGCTGGGATTTAACAATCATTGTGTCGTTATGAACTTCATTTGCAAGCTCTTCTACTTGGTTTGCAATTCCTGCAGCGATTACCGGTGAAGTTAAACTTTTCCTCAAAGCGGTTTGAAGCAAACTATCCATTTCTATAGCTTTCGGATCTGGACGAAATGGTGTTGAAGGCTTGTGACATGAAAAAGTTAGGGTAATAAAGGACAGAACGACTATTGAATAAAGGAAACGCCCGAATATTTTCATGCTCTGAAATACATTATCAATTATTTGATGATCCCATTGTGAATAGCATACAACGTTAAATCGGAATTTGTCTTAAGTTTCATTTTCTGCATGATATTGCTTCTGTGGTTCCCAATTGTATGTTTACTAATGGCAAGTTTTCCGGCTATCTCCGATTTTTTCATTCCCGATGCGAGCATTGAAAATATTTGAAATTCGCGATCAGTCATTGTTTCATGCAGAAGGGCATTGTAATTCTTTTCTGGTTCAATGACCAATTCTGCGAACATGTTGCTTTGCTGTTGGGTAAAGTATTTTTTGCCACTAAGCACAGTTCGCAATATCGCAATGATTTGTTTTGGATCAGTCTCTTTGTTGATGTAAGCCGATGCGCCATTTCTAATCATCCTGATTGCATACACTTCGTCAGGATTCATCGAGAAAATGACAACAGGTGTTTGATCCCATTTTACACGGATCTCTTTGAGGACATCCAAGGCATCCTTGCCTGGCATTGAGATATCCAGAAGGACCAAATCGTATTGATTTATCCTGAGTTTTTCCAATAATTCATTTCCATTTGATGCCTCGTCACAGATCGTCATATCACAAGTGGCATCAAGTATCATCTGCAGTCCTGTTCTCACAACCGCATGGTCGTCAGCTATTATTATACGCTTTAATGGCATTCCCAAGACTTGGTAAATTAATGCTCAAAAGTATTTCAATTCATCCGATTTTGTAGGAAAGACTCCGTTACATAAAGAACAAATAAATGTGACATTTCTGTTACACCCTGAAAAATAGAATAACAAATCAACTAATAGACAACAACTTACATTATTTAATCCGGGTATAGTGAAAATAGCTATGCCTATCACTGCATAATAACCATTGCGAGCTTTTTTAAAGCCGCTTAACATTGTGCAACATTTTAAAAGCATTTCTTCATTAACTCAAAAAATAAAAAGAAGATGAAAAATCTGTCAATATTCATCATAGTCATTTTGCTTAAAGGTTCAACATTCGCCGGCAATGCGCCAAAGGCCGAGTACAAGATTGTCAACAAGATCCACCTCCAGGGAGATGAAAAATGGGATTATCTTTTCTCGGACGATGCGGCAGGCCGTCTTTACGTATCTCATGGAAACATGGTACAGGTTGTTGACGAGGTAAAGGGAAAACTTGTTGGAAAGATTGAAGGGCTGAACGGTGTCCATGGCATTGCCATTGCTCCGGCTTTAAACAAAGGATTTATCAGCACCAAGAACGACAATTCTGTTACCGTTTTTGATACCAACACCTATAAAATTATTCAGAAACTTGAAGTTACTGGAAAAAGTCCAGACGCAATTCTTTTTGATGCATTCAGCCAAAAGGTATTTGTTTTCAACGGTCATTCAGATAACGTTACCGTATTGAATGCAGAAACCAATGCCATCGTTGCTACCATTGCCCTAACAGGAAATCCTGAATTCTCGGCAACTGACGGGAAAGGGAGAATTTACGCCAATCTTGAAAACAAGAGCAGTATCGTGGTAATCAATTCCATTACACTCAAGGTTGAAAATGTGTGGCCCCTTGCGCCGGGAGAGGAGCCAACAGGCCTTGCCCTGGATAACGAAAATCACCGTTTGTTCAGTGTTTGTGCCAATAAACTAATGGTCGTTGTCGATGCAGAAACAGGAAAAGTAATTACGACATTGCCTACCGGGGAAAAGACAGATGGTGCGGCATTCGATCCAACCCTGAAATGTGCATACAGCTCTAATGGCGCTGGCACAGTAACTGTTGTAAAGGAGGTTAACAAGAATTCTTATGCTATTTTGGAGAACATTCCAACGCAAAAAGGAGCTAAGACAATTGCTGTCAACAGAAAAACACACCACATCTTTCTTTCTGTGGCCGATTTTGAAACGATTCCAGGGTTAGAAAAACCCAAAGTGCTTAAAGGAACTTTCACAGTCCTCGATATAGTACCAGAGCCATGACCATATAATTATGGATCATTTATTAATAATCAAATTCACATTTAACATATGAATAGGTTTCTTATTTGTTTTTTTGTTTTAACTTTTATTTCACATACAGTTCAATCTTCAGTAATCAGAGGCATGGTAACCGACCGGAACTCCGGCGAAGTGCTGGTTGGGTCCACGATATTGATCAAAGAACTTAAAATTGGTACAGTCTCGGGTTTGGACGGCTCCTTTACATTTAAAAATGTGCCGGAAGGAAATTACAACTTAGTTTGCAGTTTTTTAAGTTACCAGACGCTCGAAAAGAAGATTTCAGCAAAAGGAAATAATGTTTTGGTTGTAGATTTCTCCCTTGCAGAGAAGAGTTCTGAACTGAATGAAGTGAATGTTGTTTCTAAATTGAATAAGAACACAGAGGTTGCCGCCAGAAATTCTGAAAGGCTTTCTGATCAGGTTATCAATGTCGTGAGTGCCAGAACCATTGAACTGTCTCCCGATTTAACGGTTGCCAATGTGGTACAAAGGGTTTCAGGGGTTGCACTCGAACGGAACAGCAGCGGCGATGGTCAATATGCTATTATCCGGGGAATGGACAAGCGTTTCAACTACACCATGGTGAACGGAATGAAGATTCCAAGTCCGGACAACAAGAACCGTTTCGTCCCACTTGACATCTTCCCTTCTGAATTGCTTGACCGACTCGAAGTTTCCAAATCACTGAATGCCAATATGGAAGGCGACGGAATCGGTGGCGCGGTCAATATGGTCATGAAGGACGCGCCCGCCAAAAGGCAGGTTACAGCCAATCTGGGCACCGGGTACAACGCGCTTTATTTTAACAACGATTATCAGTATTTTGATGCTTCTGCCATTAACCCCAAATCGCCCAATGAAAAATATGGCCTGGCCTATCCTGTTCAGATGAAAGATTTCACAACGAAAAACCTTCGTATGGATGCAGGAAAGGCTACTCCGAATCTGACTGCCGGGTTCTCATTTGGTGATCGTATTTTCAAAGAAAGACTTGGAATCATGCTGGCAGGGAGTTATCAGAATAATCTAAGGGGCAATTCAAGTGATAATTACAGTTCATCCGCTAATCCTGACGGGAATCAGAATATTACACACCGTTTTTTTTCCAACCAACAGACTCGCTTGGGCCTCCACGCTAAATTCGATTTTCAGTTGTCACCAAATCACAAACTGATGTGGTACAATGCCTACATGAATTTCAAAAATGCACAGGTTAGGGATGCAATCTCTTTCAGTTCAGAAACAACACGTCTGAGGTGGAACAAACAAACGATCATGAACTCTACACTCAAAGGCCTTCACAGTTTCAATGAGAACAAATTAAATCTTGACTGGTCATTGTCATATGGTAATGCACTGAATGAGACCCCGGATAATGTCCAGATAAATGCGCTGATCATCAACGGAAAAACCAGCATTGACCAAAATGATGGAGCTGACCGTAGTTGGGAACACAATTCTGACAAAGATCTGGCGGGATATACCAATATTATTCAAAGTGTTAAATTGGGAAATGGATCATTGCTTGATCTTAGCGCCGGGGGAATGTACAGGGACAAGGTTCGTTCAAGCTATTTCAATGAATATCATTTCAAGCCTTATGATGAATCAAAGCAAAATCCTCAGGAAATTACCAAAGGGGTAGATTACAATAATTTCAACGAAATCAAATTTTCTGTCAATAGTTTTGGGAACCTCAGCGATCCGCTTAATTATGATGCAACTGAGAAGATTGGAGCAGGTTATTTAATGGGTAAGCTAACTCAAAATAAACTCCAGGCTATTGCCGGTTTAAGGACAGAATATACAAACCAGGGATATAACCTGAAATTTACCACTGAAGGTGCCAGAAATGAAGGTAATCAGGAATATGTAGATGTGCTGCCAAGTTTTAATCTTAAGTATGTCGTACACAAAGATGCCAATTTACGCCTGTCCTATGCAAAAGCAATCAACCGACCCAGTTTTTTTGAGATTGTTCCATACAGCAGGATTTATGAAGAGTACAAGGAACGTGGAAATCCTGACCTGAAGCATACCACAGCCGGTAACTTCGATCTTCGTTACGAGTACTTTCCCCATCCGACAGAACAGTTTATGGTTGGCCTCTTCTATAAGAGTGTTAGAAATCCCATCGAATTTGGGATGATGAACGGATTTGGTCAGGATGTTTATTATATGCCAATGAATTTTGGCAATGCAAACAATTATGGAGCCGAAATAGACTTTATTAAATATTTCAGATGGTTAGGCGTGAAGGCGAATTACACCTTCACCAACTCCAATATTACCACCATAAAAATGCACGTAATACCCAATCCTGATCCAAATGCAGAAACAAAAATCCTTACTGAATATGTCAACCAAACCAGACCTCTTTTCGGGCAGGCAGCACATGTGGCTAATTTTTCAATACTTTTTAAAGATAATCGCCGCGGCTGGGACGGTCAGTTATCTTTTTCCTATACCGGCGACAGGCTTTGCATTGTTTCACGGTATTTAGACCAGGATAGTTGGCAAGCTGGATATACACAGGTGGATGCATCCATCGAAAAAAGACTTAAATCGGGATTGACCCTTTTTGCAAAGGCATCGAACCTGCTTAATTCACCAATGATGCAATATGTCAAACAAAATGATGTAAACAAGGCATATGTCAATGTGGAAAGATATCACAACGGTGTTGTGGAACGAAAAGAATTTTACGGACAAAATATAATGATAGGAATCAGATACAAATTTCAATAATCTTTTAAAAACAAAAATCAAAATGAAACAGAATTTATTTTTAATCTCCTTCGTGCTTTTATTGGCAACTTTCGTGTCAAGTTGTAAAAAAGACACAACAATTGATCTGGCCGGGATCACCTTATCAAAGACTTCGACTACACTGAAACCCGAAGTGACAGAAATTCTAACGGCTACGTTTTTCCCGGCAGATGCCACCAATAAGGAGGTGATCTGGTCTTCTTCAAATCCTGCTGTTGCGACTGTTGACAATACCGGTAAAATTACTGCTTTAAGTGTTGGTAGTACAACAATCAGCGTTACTTGTACTTTGATCACTTCGCTAAAAGCAACATGCGATGTTACTGTATCTTGGGCTACCTTAAATAACATTTCCGGAAATGTTTCAGGTGTATGGGAGAAAAATGCCACTGTAAATGTATCGGGACACGTCACTGTTCCGATAGGACAAACGCTGACAATTGAAGAGGGTGTTCAGGTGATATTTGATGACAATGGAGTTGGTGCAAGCCATACAAGAATAGAATTTTTGGTTGCTGGGAAATTGTATTGTAAAGGAACCACCGCTAATCCGATCCTGTTTTCTGTTGCTACGAGCAAACGTATTGCAGCAAACACATTTGGTGGACTTTGGGGAGGTATTGTAGGAACTAAAGACTGTTCTGAAATGTTGTTCGATCACGTTGTTATGGAATATACTGGTGGCGATGTTGTTGCGGATTCTCCAACTGCAGTGGCAGGAATTTACACTGCTGGTGGCGACATCACCCCGGACATCACATCCAGCAATCCATTGGGCAAATATGTAATTACTAATTGCACTTTTCGTAATGGCCGGTCAGACGCACTCTATTTTATGGGTGGTCAGGGTATTATTGCCAACAATACATTTATAGCCATAGGTCAAACAGGAGGTGAGGCGATCAATTTGAAAGCTGGTTCCAAGGTGGATGCCGCCTATAACCTGATCTTCTCGCCCAACACAAACGGATTAAAACTCTCATCTTCAGGTCAGGATGACGCAGCAGGAAGAGGACAAGCACTGATTAGGGCATTTAATAATACCATTATCAATTCTGGTTGGAGACGCAATGGGGTTAAGGGCGGTTCTGCCTACATCGAAAAGGGTGCTTTGGTAAGTGTTTTCAATAACCTGATGGTTAACTGTAAATTCATGGCAATGACACCCTCATTTGATAAACCAAGTCCAACAGGTGGTGCTGATAATAACTCGGTAATTGACTACAATTTCTATGCATCAGGCTCGCAGCTTAGCACATTGGCACAGGATAATCCATTAACATTGACTTCTTACATGGGCTATGTATCGACTCAATCCGCTTACTGGCATGATGGTCGTCTTTCAACGCCAAAAGTAGATTTTCACAGTCTTGTAAGCGCATCAGCCGGCGATGTTGCCAAAGACCCAAAGTTTGTAAACTATGGCTTCATTTCTGTTGATTTGAGTAGTTTCACCTATGACAATACCTGGAATTTTCATGTTCAGGCATCTTCGCCCGTATTAACAGGAGCCTACACAGGCTTTACAGGCGCTTATGCCCCTTATTATGGAACAACGGGCTTAACTGTTAATGGTGCTGAGTACAAAACGCCCGTTCCTGCCGCACGTTTCGGTGCTTTTGGAACGAACTAATAAGATAATTTTACGCCATAAACTCTGCATAACTGAGGTTGTGCAGAGTTTATATAAATTTACAGTTTTCTAAAATTGTTTCAATGAAGCGAATATTAAGTAATATTTTGACGTTGCTTTTGTGGGTCTCTTTGGTAAATGCCCAGGTACTCGTCAATCCCGTAAAATTACCAAACAAAGCGTTGAATTTTATGGTTGCAAGTGATATGGGCAGACGTGGAGTTTCGGAGCAAAAGAACATTGCAACACTAATGGGAAAAGAGGCAGAATTTAACATGATCAATTTTGTCGCAGTTGCAGGAGATCCAATACATGACGATGGGGTCAGAAGCACAGTCGATAGCGAATGGAAGGATAAATTTGAAAACATATATTCAGCATCTTCTTTGATGAATATCCCCTGGTATGTCGTTTCAGGTAATCATGAATATCACGGAAGTGTACAAGCTATTTTAGATTATTCAAAACTATCCAATCGGTGGAAAGCGCCTGCACGCTATTATTCAATTGAGAAAACCATTGACAGATCTGGAAATAAATGTTTGTTTATCTTTATTGATACAGCTCCCCTTATCGATAAATACAGGACAGAGAGTGATTACTCTGATGCAGGTAAACAGGATTTCGAGAAACAACTTAAATGGATAGATTCGACTCTGGTTGTATCAAAAGATCGTTGGAAAATCGTGATAGGACATCACCCTGTTTATGCTGATACCGAAAAGGCAGAGGCAGAGCGCACCGATATGCAAAAAAGAGTGGGAGTCATTCTTGAAAAGCGGAAAGCGGATGTTTATATCTGCGGTCACATCCACAATTTTCAGCATATAAAACCCGAGGGCAAGACTGTGAATTACATTGTAAACTCCTCTGCTTCTCAATCAAGACCTGTAAAGAATACTGATAGCACACTTTTTTGCAACCCAAACCCTGGATTTACGCTTTGCACAGTTACCCATCAGAACTTCACTTTTTTCTTCATTGACCATAAAGGAGAAACGGTTTATAAATATGTGATCAAAAAATAGTCTTAAAACTTCTTAATTTGCCTTTATCAATTAAAATGATCCGCTAGTAACGATCATCCAAGACAAATCAGCCTCAAATAAAAGCCCCGGTCTAATACGGGGCTTTCTCTTATTAAGCCAAAAAGTTTTGATTATATCTGACTATCTTTGCAGCCAGTTAGGCTAAAATAATACTTATAGCCGTTAAAATTTATGGTAAAATAAGAGAATGGTTCGTCTTGAATTTTTAAAATATATGGCCACCCTGGCTGCAATGTGGCGTGTAAATCCGATTTCTGCAAATGGTTTTAGTGGTCCTGAGATTGCAAAATCAGATTTTGGCAATGATTTCAAATGGGGAGTGGCCACAGCTGCATATCAGATTGAAGGGGCGTGGGACAAGGACGGGAAAGGTGAATCAATATGGGATCGGTTCACCAACAAACCTCGCAATGTAAAGGATAAGACCAATGGTAACGATGCAATTGATTTTTACAACCGGTACTCCCGTGATTTAAAACTACTAAAAAGCCTGAACTTCAAAAACTTCAGGTTCTCTTTTTCCTGGCCAAGATTATTGCCCGATGGAACCGGAAAAGTAAACGATAAAGGGGTTGATTTTTACAACAGATTAATTGACGAATGTTTAACGCAGGGTATTGAACCCTGGGCAACCCTTTATCATTGGGACCTGCCTCAGAAACTTGATGATCGAGGAGGTTGGACGAATAGGGATATCGTTGAGTGGTTTTCGGAATATACTGAATTGTGTGCGATGAAGTTTGGCGATAGGGTCAAGCACTGGATGGTCCTCAACGAACCCGCCGGTTTTACAACCTTAGGTTATCTTTCTGGCATGCATGCACCTAACCAAAGCAGTATCAATAAGTTTCTTGCATCTATCCACCACGCCTGTCTTTGCCAGGCTGAAGGTGGAAGGATTATTCGCAAAAATGCCGAAAATAGCCATATAGGGACGACTTTTTCATGTTCGTATACTGAACCTTACAAAAACTACCAAAGGCATCAGCTTGCGTCCAGAAGGCTTGATGTGATGCTCAACCGCTTATTTATTGAACCTTCGTTGGGCATGGGATATCCGCATGAAGAACTCCACTTTCTTAGAAAGATTGAAAAATACGTCAAACCCGGAGATCGGGAAAAACTTCAGTTTGATTTTGATTTTATTGGAATCCAGAACTATTTCAGGGTAATCAGCAAACCCTCGTTAATACCTTTTATTTGGGCGAACAAGGTAAATCCTGATGAACAAACCGAAATGACTGAAATGGGTTGGGAAGTTTACCCGGAAGGTATCTACCACATTATTAAGCAGTTTTCTAAATATCCGATCAAAGAGATTATTGTTACCGAAAATGGGGCAGCTTTTCCTGATCAATTGATTAATGGGAAAGTTCACGATGTGCAACGGATCAATTTTTATAAACGTTATCTTCAACAGATTCTTAGGGCAAAAAATGAAGGGGCAAACATAAAAGGGTACTTTGCCTGGACTTTTATTGACAATTTCGAGTGGGCTGAAGGTTTTCGTCCAAGGTTTGGAATTGTTTACAATGACCCTAAAAATCAGGAGCGTATCGTTAAAGATTCTGGATTTTGGTGGAAGGATTTTCTGAAATAAAAAAAGTTCGGGACGATACTCTGTCCCGAACTCTCCGAACCTTTAACTAGTAAACGTAAACACTACATACAATACAGAGCAGACTAAAACTAAACGAGTAATTATTTTAAAAGCAAAGATAATCCATGAGTGTTACAGTTTGATTAACAAGTTGTTTCAATTTGGTATCATTTTGCTGTAGCGAATCGCCTATAAAAGTAACCACAAATTCATTGTTTTGTAACCGTTCAGTAACTGGTTGGCCGTTTATTGGTTGAATTAAAATTCATACTGAAAATGGACAATAAACGAAATGTTGAAGTAGTGGTAATTTCCGATGTACATCTGGGCACATCTGGTTGCCAGGCTGTTGAATTACTAAAGTACCTGAAAAGCATCAAACCAAAAATTCTGATCCTGAACGGGGATATTATAGACATCTGGCAGTTTAAGAAGCGCTATTTCCCAAAATCGCATCTTAAAGTGGTCAAACACCTGATGGGTCTAGCTTCTGAACGTTGTACGGTCTATTACATCACCGGAAACCATGATGAAATGTTGCGACGTTTCACGGGGATGAAAGTTGGCCGGTTAAGGATCATCAATGATTTGAAACTTGAGCTCGACGGTCAAACAACCTGGTTCTTTCATGGCGATGTGTTCGATGTTGTGATGCAATATTCAAAATGGCTGTCAAAACTGGGAGCCATCGGATACGACTTCCTTGTTGGTTTGAACACGATGATCAATTGGACTTTTCGGTTTTTGGATTTAAAGTTGAAACCTGTTTCCTTCTCCAAGAAGATCAAGGAATCTGTAAAAAGTGCGGTTAAATTTATCAATGCTTTTGAAGAAACTGTTGCCAATGTTGCAGCAAGAAAAGGAGTCGATACGGTTGTATGTGGTCATATCCACAAACCAGAAATGCGAAAAATACGAATAGAAAACTTCTCGGTCAACTATCTTAATTCGGGCGACTGGATCGAAAACCTGACAGCCCTCGAATACAACGAAGGTAAATGGGGGATTTTCAATTACAGGACCGATTTTATCGAAGAACCAGGTATTGTGGTTGCCGATTTTGAGAAATTGGTCGATGTGGGAGTGAAGGACTTGTTTAAAAATATGTTGATGGAATTCAGCAACTAATACAATTTTTTATAAATGAAGGTACTCTATGCAATACAGGGAACGGGCAACGGCCATATCAGCCGCGCTAGGGAAATCATACCCACTCTTGGCCAATATTGTGATTATGATATTCTGATCAGTGGGACGCAGTGCGATGTTGAACTTAGTGTCCCGGTAAAATTTAAGTTTAAGGGTTTGAGCTTTACTTTTGGCAAAAAAGGGGGAATCGACCTTTGGAGCACAACGGTCAATGCAAGCCTTCCAAATATGAAACGCGAAATGAATCAATTGAATGTGGAGGACTATGATCTGGTAATCAATGATTTTGAACCAATTTCTGCCTGGGCTTGCCGAAGCAAGGGCGTTCCTTGTATCAGTTTAAGTCATCAGGGATCATTGTTAAGCGCTAAAGTTCCCATGCCACTTAAAAAAGATTATTTTGGTCGTTTTGTCATCCGGAATTATGCACCGGCAAATGCCCACTTTGGATTTCATTTTCAGCCCTATGACGAGTTCATTTTTACTCCGGTTATTCGAAAACAGGTCAGGGAAATTGGGATTGAAGAACTTGATTATTATACGGTTTACCTGCCAGCATACGATGACCAAAGGCTTGTTGAAAAGCTCTCGCATTTTGGAAACATCAGGTGGCATATTTTTTCAAAACATGCAAAGAAACCCTATTTTTTGGCAAATATCTCGGTTTTCCCGATTACAAATGATGAGTTTGTAGCAGATATGGCAGGTTCGAATGGGGTTTTGTGCGGAGCTGGATTTGAAACTCCGGCAGAAGCACTTTATTTAAAAAAGAAGTTGATGGTTGTTCCTATGAAAGGACAATATGAGCAAAAATGCAATGCCGCTGCTCTCGAATTGATGGGTGTTCCCGTCATTAAGAGCCTGAAGGAAAAACATTTCGGCAAAATTGGCCAATGGCTTGAATCGGACCAGAAGGTTGAAGTCGATTACCCCGATCAAACACAAAAGATAATTGGAATGTTATTTGCAAGTAATTTAAAAACGGGAATGCAAAAGAACATTTGAGATTCATTGATTAAGGTTTAAACTGGCAATTAGTGATAAGGTAATAAAAAAAACAGTATCCTGCTTTATAACTCCAAACAACCTTTAGTACGAGCCAGCCACCAGTTGCCAGCTGCCGTTTTTTATTATCTCAAGTTCTTAAATAACACGCAGTCTCCTCTTAAGAAGCTATAATCCCCATATTACTGAAACCTCACCTTTGGATCTTCCTGTTTATCAGCAAGTTCTTCGAGATAGGTCGAAATGTGCCTGTCGATTTTAGTATCGTACATATCGTCAATGCTCAAAAGGATACCTGTCTCTTCCACATCCCCAAACTCATCGCTGATCACAGTCCCAAAAGTTTTCATAGAAGGGGTGAGGGTCATATAGGCATTGATCAATGGAGGGATGTTCTCGCCATATTTCCGCACTTCTGCCGAAAGGATTTTATAAGCTTCATCGTAGCCTTTTCCTGAAAACAGTTCTTCAAGATAGGCAAAATCGGCCGAATAGGGCATAGGTATCTTTGGTCTGACCAACTTGTCAGGATCGGGAAAGTATTTTTCAAAAAAATAGAGGATCAGGTTTCGGGCATGCTGATTGTATTGCGGGTACATCGTCACTTTCCCAAAGTAATATTTGATATCCGGATGGTCGATCACAAGGGCACCTAGTCCGTCCCAAAGATTGTCTAATGCAAAAAGAGCTTTGGCCCCTGCTTTACTTGACTGATAATCGGGTTGTACAAACGAACGGCCCAACTCAATCACATAAGGAAGATAATCGTCGATAAACTCGTCCGAAAAATGAAAAAGATGGGATGTTGCCAATGGAACTTCACCGGTTTCATCGCGTGGAACACCTGCACAATGAATATATCGGTAACCACCCAATATTTCGCGGCGACTTGGATCCCAGACAATCAATTGATTATAATAATGTTCTTCTGATGTATCATATTTGTCTATATCGACTTCTTCGCCAATACCACCACCGGCCGAGCGAAAAGTCAACTCACGTAAACGCCCGATTTCCCGCATCAGATTTGGAGAATCGTGGTGCGAAAGAATGTAAATCTCGTTATCGGCTTTGTTTGTTTTCCGTTGGAATTTGTCTGCAGTCAACTCTGCTTCGAGTAGCTCCCTTGCCACGGGAGGAATAATTTCCTTCATTTTTCAAACTCTTGAATTGTGGCTTCAAAAATAACATTTTTTAATCTCTATGTGGAATAGGCTGGAATTTATTTATCCGAAGGGCATATGGCTGCTGGCAACTGGCAACTGGGACTCTTTCCGGGTAATACTGGCTGTTGGTCCTTAGGGACTGGCAACTGGCGGTTTGCCGTTGTCTGGATTAATAATCTGTTGTTATACAGTAGCTTATCAAATATCCGGAATTTGTAATATCGATATTAATAGAGATTTTTTTTATCAGAAACAAAACCCAATTGAAGGTGCTGCCAGCTGCCAGTTGCCAGCCGCTACATTCGATCCTGTGAAGAAGATGAAAATAAAAATAATCCTATGGTTGACTCGCTAATGCGTAAACAACCTTTTTCACCTCTTCTGCCCATTCCGTCTGTGTCCTGGTGCGATCGAAACTGTTCCATGACAATGGTATCCCAAAATTGATCACAAAGGTCTTGCCCCTGTTTTTGAACAATTCATCAGGCAAAAGGAACATTTCAATATTTAACTTAATACCTATCAATTTACGAAAATTGGCCAGCCAATAAAAAAACCATGAATTTCTTCCGCTGATATAAACCGGCACAACATCCCTTCGATGCTCAACCGATTTCTGGATAAAATGCTTCTGCCATACCAAATCGGTGATCTTCCCTTTAATTTTTCGGGAAGCCAACCCTGAAGGGAATATGAGGATTTGGCTTTCCGAATTGTATGCCTCATTGATTAGACTTGCCGAGCGGCGTTGATCCCCAAATTTATTGATTGGGATAAACAAATCGGTCAGCGTGGGAATTTTGGTCAGTTCGTCCCGGACAAGAAACAACGATTTTCCCATGCGGTCACTAACTACTTTGATCAGCATCAGTCCGTCAAAACCACCCAATGGATGATTTGAGGCAAAAATAAACCTTCCGGTAGAAGGAAAATTTTCATCCCCATAATGCTCCACCTTCACCTCAAAGTATTGCAAAACTGCTTCAATAAATGGAACCCCTTTCAGATGGCCATACTTTCGGATGATCTCGTTCACCTCCCTGATATGGAGCAACCTGTTCAAAAGGCCATAAACAAACCCAGGTATCCGGGCTGCAAGTTTTGGATTTTTTTCCAATACAAGTTCCTTTAAATCAATAGGTTTTATAAGAGAGACAATCCTTTCGTTTTCCATTTTTGCGAAAATTTATTTTCCGTCCCAAAGTAAAATAAAAAACAGTCGGTATTCGAATTATGAAAACAAAACGAAACTATTTTTTTTCGACTTCCATTGGCCTGATTGGACTTTATAAGGATTTCAAAACCTTCTTCGACAAAGATATCAACAGCTATTTTGAGTTATTAACATTTTTAACTTTCTGGTTGATAAGAATGTTAAAATTTTCTTTCAAATAATTTGGTGTAATAGAATGTCACCTATTGTCATGTTGTGTAATATTTATATTTTTACACTTCGATTGAGAAGTAAATTTCAGATGGCTATATTTTCGAGCAAATATCCTGTAACTGTTGACGGTAAAGGCCGCGTAGTTTTACCAGCCTCCTACAAAAAGGAGCTTGGTGATGCTGTTGAGCCGGTGTTTGCGATCGAAAAAGACCTACAGAACCGTTGTCTGAACATTTACCCACGTGCTTCTTGGGAGGAACATTCAAAAGAATTGGATGGTAGGATCGACCGGAAAGATCCGATTCAACGCAAGTTCATCGATCGGTATTATGAAGAAATCCATCAGGTGCCGATGGCTGAAAACGGAAGGTTGAATATTCCTGACGAAATGCTGGCTTATGCCGGCATAACCAAAGATGCTTTATTTACAGGTCAGGGTAAAAAAATCAGACTTTGGGATCCTGCCATTCATAAAGCATGGTTGCTTGATGATGAGGCATATAAGAATATGTACTCTGAATTGATCGGATAATTTGCTTTACAATAATCACGATAGAATCTAAGACCACATGAACGAATATCACATACCGGTTTTACTCGAAGAGAGTATTGAAGGGTTGAACATTCAGCCCAACGGGGTTTACGTTGATGTGACCTATGGTGGAGGGGGGCATTCGGCAAAAATCCTTGAAAAACTCGAAGGTGGCCGGTTGATTGCTTTCGATCAGGATATTGATGCTACTGAAAATGTGATCGTTGATGATCGCTTGACATTTGTGCGGCACAATTTTAAATTCATCCGCAATTTTTTGCGCTATTACCAGATTGATCAGGTTGACGGGATATTGGCCGATCTGGGAGTCTCGTCCCACGATTTCGATGTCCCAGACCGTGGCTTCTCGTTCAGGTTCGAAGGCAACCTCGACATGCGCATGAACCAATCGTCGGATCTTGACGCTGCCAAAGTTGTCAATACCTACAGCGAGGTAAAGTTGTGGCAGATTTTCCGTGAATATGGTGAACTCAAAAATTGGCGGCACCTGGTTTCAACCATCACAGCAGCCAGAACAGAAGCGCCGATCACCACGACGAACCAGTTTTTAAAGGTAATTGCGCCCTGTGTACCTGAGAAGATTGAGAAAAAATATCTCGCTATGGTATTTCAGGCATTGCGGATCGAAGTAAACAATGAAATAGGCGTTTTAAGCGATTTTCTTGAAAGTACAACTGATCTTTTGAAGCCCGGGGGGAGATTGGTCATGCTGTCGTACCATTCACTCGAAGACAGGCTTGTGAAAAATTTTATGCGTTCAGGAAGGATTGATGGGGCATTGGAACAGGATTTTTATGGCAACAGCAACTCACCGTTTGAGTTGGTGAACCGCAAAATTATCATTCCGGACGAAAAGGAAATTTACAAAAACCCCAGGGCCAGGAGTGCAAAGTTGAGAATCGCAGAAAAAAGGAAGTGATGGAAAACAAACGAAAAAAGAAGTTCTCTTTTAAAAGCCTACTCAATGGAACCTTCATGGATAGTGACTGGTTCCGGAACAATTGGATGCTTTTGCTTATGTTCTTCATTATGGCTTTGTCCAGTATATCATTAAGGTATAAATCGGAAAAGGTGATCCGCGAAATGACAGCACTGGAAGATAGTCTGATCGAATTGCGTTCAAATTCAATCGCTGTGGCTGCCGAGGTACAGAGGCTCGGCCGTCACTCGGTGATTCTCGAACGTGTAAAAAATAGTGGCCTTGACATCGGAATCTCAAAAGAGCCACCAAGGAAAATCTATGTTGACAAAGAGTAAATATGGATATACGTAATGACATATCATTTAGGTTTTTGGGTGTTTATATCTTTATAGCTATAACCACCATCTATATCCTTGTCCGGGTGGTGATTGTGCAACATATGCCAAGATGGGACAAGGAAGCCCAAAAATTGGAAATCAAAGAGTTTGCAATCGAAGCAAGGCGAGGCGACATCTGTGCTGCCGATGGAAGTCCTTTGGCAACCTCAATTCCCTATTATGAATTGTACATGGACATGGGGGTTCCTGCTCTGGCATTAACGTTTAAACATGATGTCGATTCACTTGCACTCTGCCTTTCAAGATTTTTACGTGACAAATCAGCCTCAACTTATAGGGCTGAACTCTATAAAGCTTTTTCTCAAAAGAAACATTATTATCTGATCACTCCCCGGAAAGTCTCCTACGCAGAGTTACAGGTGGTTAGAAAATTCCCAATCCTCAGAAAGGGCAGAAATAATGGTGGGTTGATCACTGAACAGGAAAATGAACGGGTTTACCCATCGGGTAACCTGGCCATGAGGACTTTGGGAAAACTAACAAAAACGGGGGCGGGCCCCACAGGAAATGCAGGGGCTTTCGGACTTGAACAATCTTTCGAAAAGGAACTAAAAGGTGAAGATGGAGTGGCTGTCAAACAAAATATGTCGGGCCGATGGTTCGTCATCAGCAAAGACGACCCCACCGATGGCAAGAACGTGGTTACAACACTTGACATCAAAATGCAGGACCAGGTCACCTACTCCCTTAGGCTCCAAATGGAAAAATACAGGGCCGAATATGGCACGGCAATCCTGATGGAAGTAGAAACAGGTGATATTAAGGCAATTGCAAACTTCGGAAGGAATAGTAACGGCCAATTAATCGGAGGATATCAAAACTATGCAATCGGCAATGCCGGCTGTTCCGAGCCGGGATCAACATTTAAACTGGTTTCTTTAATGGCGGCCATGGAGGATGGGAAAATAGATACCTCTACGGTCGTTGATACTGGCAATGGGACATGGAAATACAAGGACAAAATTATCAAAGACAGTGATTATGAAAAGGGTGGCCATGGGAAAATTACGGCCAAACATGCCTTTGAATTGTCATCGAATATTGGTTTGGCCAAACTGATCACCCAAAGCTATTCAGATGACGCGAACGACTTTATTGACCGGGTCACCAAATTAGGTATCCTCGAGAACCTGAACGTTGGTATTCAGGGTGAAGCAAAACCTTACATTACAAGGCCTGGCGACAAAATCTGGTCAGGAGTTTCATTGGCTTCACTTTCGTATGGTTATGCCTTAAAAGTAACACCACTTCAAACACTTACATTTTACAATGCCGTGGCCAACGGAGGTACGATGATGAAACCGAGGCTCGTCAAAGGAATCACCGAAAATGGGACAATTCGCGAAAAAGTTGGTACAGAGAAATTGATCTGGTCAATTTGTTCTGCCAAAACAATCCGTAAAGCCAAAGCCATGCTCGAAGGTGTGGTGACCAATGGAACAGCCAAAGCTTTGGAAACCAGTGCATATAAAATTGCAGGAAAGACAGGTACCGCATTGGTTGCCAACAATAAGGAGGGGTACAACCATGGTGGGAAGGCAATTTATCAGTCATCCTTTGCTGGCTATTTTCCTGCCGATCATCCAAAATACTCTTGCATCGTGGTGATCAATGCACCAAAAGGAGGCGACTACTATGGAGCTTCAGTAGCAGGTCCGGTGTTTAGAAAAATCTCTGATTATGTATATGCCTATGAATTAGGGCTTAACGAAGAAATTGAATTGCCGGAGGCCAAAATTGAGAATGATATCCCCGGAATTGCAGCCGGAAGAAAAAAAGATATCGCCAATGTTTTGGACGAGTTGGATATCCTTAACGGATTTGCCTTTACAAAATCCGATTGGGTCGAAGCAAAACCTGATGAAGATGGTCTGGAACTCAACAACAGGGAAGTCCAAAAAGGTATCGTACCCAATGTTAAAGGGATGGGAGCTACAGATGCAGTTTACCTGCTCGAAACCAATGGAATGAGGGTTTCGGTCAAAGGCCGGGGAAAAGTAAAATCACAATCGATAAAATCAGGGGCTAAAATACAACGTGGTCAAAGCATTGTATTGACACTCGGTTAATCTTAAAACTATGAGAACTTTAACAGAAGTATTAAACGGAATCGGAAACATCACCCTTAAAGGTGACAGCAATTGCCTGATCGAAGGGATGGCACTCGATTCAAGGGCGGTAAAACCCGGCTTTCTCTTTGCAGCCTTGCCCGGTACCGCTCAGGATGGGTCCCGTTTTATCACTTCTGCCATTGCAAATGGGGCTAAGGTTGTGCTTTGTGAGAAACTTCCTGCCGAAGCAGATCAAAATGTTGTCTGGATAATCGCTGAAAACCCATCTGAAACATTGGGCCTCATGGCTTCAAATTATTATGGTAACCCGTCAAAGTCGCTGAAGGTTGTCGGGATTACAGGAACAAACGGAAAAACAACAACTGCCACTTTGCTTTACCGCCTGTTTAAAGAACTTGGTTTTAAAGTGGGTTTATTGTCAACTGTTTGCAATTACATCGACAATAAACAAGTTCATGCCACACATACCACGCCAGATCCGCTTCAGATTCAAATGCTTATGTCCGAAATGGTCGAAGTTGGATGCCAATATTGTTTTATGGAGGTCAGTTCACATGCTGTAGCGCAAAACCGGATCTCGGGTATTAAATTTGATGGTGGGGTATTTTCGAACCTGACACACGACCATCTCGATTACCACAAGACTTTTGCGGGGTATCGTGATGCCAAGAAAAAATTCTTTGACGATTTGGGGCCTGATGCTTTTGCCATCACCAATTTGGACGATAAAAACGGGATGTTCATGCTCCAGAATACTGCGGCAAGAAAGCTGACCTATGCGGCAAAGATGATGGCCGATTATAAAGTAAAGGTGATTGAGAGCCATTTCGACGGGATGCTGATAAATATTGACGGACATGAAGTCTGGACACATTTTGTCGGGAACTTCAATGCCTATAACCTGCTTGCAGTTTATGGTGCTGCGGTTTCATTGGGAGTTGATCGTGAGGAAGCATTGCGGATCATTAGCATGTTAAGGCCTGTCGATGGCCGGTTTGAAACCTTTAAATCGGGTACAGGAATCTATGCTGTTGTCGATTATGCCCACACACCCGATGCCATTAAGAATGTGCTTTCGGCGATCAATGGTGTAAGAACGGGCGATGAAACCGTATTTACTGTTGTTGGGGCAGGTGGTGACCGTGACAAGACAAAACGCCCGGAGATGGCTTTTGAGGCTGCAACTGCCAGTGATAAAGTGATCCTTACTTCCGATAACCCACGGTCGGAAGACCCTGAGGTGATCATTTCGGAAATGCAGATAGGCGTACCTGCCGATAAAACAAGAAACGTGTTGTCGATAACCAACCGCAAGGAGGCGATCAGGACAGCATGCATGATGGCGAAACCTGGTGATATCATCCTGATTGCGGGAAAAGGCCACGAAGATTATCAGGAAATCAAAGGTGTTAAGCACCATTTTGACGATAGAGAAGTCATCAGCGAAATATTTAATGCTATCAATCAAAACTAAACGGTTATGCTGATCCCACTATTTAAATACTTCGAATCGCTGGATCTTCCTGGTGCACAGATGTTTAATTACATCATGTTCAGATCGGCGATTGCTGCAATGACTGCTTTGTTGTTCGCTACGATCATTGGGAAAAAAGTGATCTATATCTTACAGCGTCAACAAATTGGTGAAGATATCCGCGACCTTGGACTCGAAGGGCAGATGCAAAAAAAAGGGACCCCAACCATGGGTGGTATAATCATCCTTACCTCGATCCTTTTACCGACACTTCTGTTCGCAAAGCTAGAGAATATCTATATCCTTTTGATGATCATCACAACCGTTTGGCTTGGAATGATCGGATTTGCAGACGATTACATCAAGGTATTCCTTAAAGATAAAAAAGGGCTGGCTGGAAGGTTTAAAATAATGGGGCAGATTTCACTTGGGGTGATCGTTGCTGCCACCTTATACATCAGTAGCGAGGTTTCGATCAGGGAAAAAATCTACGACGCCAAAGGGAGGGCGAAAACAGAAATTGGTATCAATTCAGAAACCGGGCAAAAAGAGGTCAGGCAGATGACCAAAGAGATGAAATCGACCAAAACCACCATCCCGTTTATCAAGAACCATGAATTCGATTACAAGTCGTTGATATGGTTTGCCGGAAAAGCAGCCGATCAATGGGTGTGGTTGCTCTATGCGATCATTATTATTTTCATTATTACAGCCGTTTCAAATGGTGCCAACTTAACAGATGGGGTTGATGGACTCGCAACGGGAGTATCGGCGATCAGCGGGGCAACCCTCGGGGTGTTTGCCTACCTGGGAGGTAACATCATTTATTCCGGCTACCTAAACATCATGTATATACCTTACAGTGGGGAACTTACAGTTTTTATGTCAGCTTTTATCGGTGCATGTATCGGATTTCTTTGGTACAACTCCTATCCAGCCCAGGTTTTTATGGGTGATACCGGAAGTCTGGCATTAGGAGGAATATTGGCAGTTTTTGCCATTATCATCCGTAAGGAAATCCTGATCCCATTGCTTTGCGGGATTTTCCTTGTCGAGAATCTGTCGGTTGTGATACAGGTTTCCTGGTTCAAATACACCAAAAAGAGGTACGGTGCAGGCCGGCGTGTCTTCCTGATGGCTCCCCTGCATCACCATTTTCAGAAAAAGGGTTTTCCTGAGGCAAAGATCGTTACCCGTTTCTGGATCGTCGGGATCATCCTTGCCATTTTAACAATTGCCACCCTAAAAATGCGCTGATCATGGAAAAGAAAAAACTAGTTGTGTTAGGAGGTGGTGAAAGCGGCGTAGGTGCAGCAATACTTGGTGCAAAAGAAGGGTATGAGGTATTCCTTTCCGATATGGGACCGATTAAGGAGGAATATAGAGCAGAACTTCAAAAGCGCGGATTGAACTACGAGGAAAAGCAACATACTGAATCTCTTATTTTGGATGCCGACCTGGTTGTAAAAAGTCCGGGAATACCCGATAAAGCACCTTTGATCCTTAAATTAAAGGAAGAAAACATACCGATTATCTCGGAGATCGAATTTGCCGGAAGATATACTTCGGCCAAAACAATCTGTATTACAGGAAGTAACGGGAAAACCACCACAACTCTCCTGACTTACGAAATCTTGAAAAGGGGAGGATTAAATGTTGGTCTGGCTGGTAATGTGGGCAAAAGTTTTGCCTGGCAGGTGGCAGAAGAAAACTTTGATTACTACGTCATTGAACTTTCAAGCTTTCAGTTGGATGGCATGTTTAATTTCAGGGCCGATATCGCTATTCTGATGAACATCACCCCCGACCATCTCGACCGGTACGACTATAAAATGCAGAACTATGTCGATTCAAAGATGAGGATTACTCAAAATCAGGGGCCTGAAGACTGGTTTATTTACTGTGCCGATGATCCCATCATTCAGGAAGAACTCACAAAACGAAATATTGGAGCCAGAAAAGTCCCTTTTACGATCATGCAGGTGCTTGAAGAGGGTGGCTGGGTTGAAAATGATACAATGAAATTAAACGTTAACAATAATACTTTCGATATGACAATCTACGATTTAGCGTTACAGGGGAAACATAACCTCAATAATTCGATGGCAGCCGGAATTTCCGGAAGCATTCTGCAACTCCGCAAAGATGGCATCCGCGAGTGCCTCAGCGATTTTCAGGGTGTCGAACATCGGCTTGAAAGGTTCCTGCGGGTACATAACATCGAATTTATCAACGATTCTAAAGCAACAAATGTAAATTCGGTATGGTATGCCCTCGAAAGTATGAACACACCTGTGGTTTGGATCGTTGGTGGTGTTGACAAAGGGAACGACTATTCGATCTTGTTTGATCTTGTAAAGGACAAAGTAAAAGCAATTGTCTGCCTCGGAAAAGACAACAATAAGATTATTAACACTTTCCAGGGCATGGTAAAAGAAATTGTCGATACCAAAAGTATTGAAGAGGCTGTACGTACGGCCTATTTCCTTTCCGAAAATGGCGATACTGTTTTGTTGTCACCTGCATGCGCAAGTTTTGACCTTTTCAAAAACTACGAGGAACGTGGACGCAAATTTAAAGAGGCTGTCCGCAACCTTTAAACATATGATATTCGGATGAATACCGCTGAACTAAAACAATACATAAAAGGGGACCGGATTATCTGGATAGTGATTGTTATTCTGACTTGTATATCACTATTGATCGTCTATAGTTCCACAGGGGCGCTTGCATACCGTAAGGCCGGTGGGAACACGTCCTCTTATATCCTTAAGCAATTGGTTTTTCAGGGTATTGGTTATTTGATTATCATTGCCATGATCAATTATATTCCGACAAGGACTTACAACAAGTTTGCCAATGTGGCATTTTTGTTTGCCATTGGCGCTGTTTGCCTTGGATTGGTTTTCGGTCGTGGTGGCGAAGCTACCGGACGGACAATTCCTTTGGGTCCTTTGAGCTTTCAGCCTGTTGAATTTGCAAAAGTGGCGCTGGTTTTATGGGTCGCACGTTTACTCGCCAACAGCCAAAAGGATCAACGATTGTTGAGTATGGCTGCTACCAAGATCTTTATTGGTGTTGCAACTATCTGCCTGCTCATATCTTTCGCAAATGTCTCATCTGCTGCACTATTATTTGGCACAGCAATGATCATGATGATTGTTGGAAGGGTCTCCTGGAAATTCTTGGGTACATTTCTCATAATAGGACTGGCGTTCCTGCTTACAATTTATTTTCTGGCACCTTATCTACCTAAGGATGGGAACTTTGGAAGAATCCATACATTCCGCAACAGGATAGAACGCAAGTTTTTTAAAACGCCGGAAACGGCAGAGAAGGGGCTGACTCAGGATGATTTTGCTATGATTGCAATCAATCGTGGGGGAATAACCGGCGTGGGTGCGGGAAAAAGCCAGATCAGCAATTTCATGCCGGCTGCCTACAATGACTTTGTCTATTCGATTATCATTGAAGAGTACGGACTGATAGGAGGTCTCATCATTCCGCTACTCTATATGGTTTTTCTTACCAGGAGCGGAATTATCATCAAAAAATGCAACAGGACCTATCCCACTTTTCTGGCGGCAGGAGCGGCAACGGTGATTATGCTACAGGCGTTGATCAACATGGCTGTTTCGGCGGGCGCTATGCCTGTCACCGGGCAACCTCTCCCATGGGTAAGTTGGGGTGGTACTTCACAACTTTTTACAGCGATTACATTTGGGTTGTTGCTCAGTGTGAGTGCAGAGGCTGACAGCGAAGCTGATAATGAAGATGTTGAGGATGACGATTTCAATACTGAAGAAGCAATTATTGCTGATGAAGAGGTTCTCTTAACTGAAAATACTGATGGCAAATTATAAATTCATAGTAAGTGGTGGCGGTACCGGGGGACATATCTTCCCGGCTTTGTCGATTGCCGACGGGCTAAAGCACCGTTTCCCAAACTGTGAAATCCTTTTTGTGGGTGCCGAAGGGAAAATGGAGATGGAAAAAGTGCCGGCTGCAGGATATAAAATCATAGGCCTTCCGGTTGCCGGTTTTCATCGCGGTGAAATATTGCGTAATTTTTCCTTCCTTCCAAAATTGATCCTTTCAATGTTAAGGGCAAAAAAAGTCGTCAAAGATTTTCGTCCCGATGTTGTAATCGGCGTTGGGGGTTATGCCAGCGGACCTGTGTTGCGTGTTGCCACGAAGCTGAGAATTCCGTGTGTCCTTCAGGAACAAAATTCGTTTGCAGGAGTGACCAATAAAATCCTGGGCAAAAAGGCAAACAAGATTTGTGTGGCTTACGATAAAATGGACCGTTTCTTCCCGTCTGATAAGATTGTCTTTACAGGAAATCCGGTCCGCAATGGGTTGATGTCTGTGAATACAAAATCGACTGAAGCTTATGAATATTTCAGGACTGCTGCAGGTCAAAAGGTTATCCTCGTTGTAGGTGGAAGCCTGGGCGCCCGCACATTGAACCAGGGAATGATGGCACAATATGACCTGATCCGCAGTTCTGATGTCGTAATAATCTGGCAATCAGGCAAATATTATTACAAGGATATTTTGTCGCAACTCAATTCAGATCCGGTCGAAAACATCCGGTTGATGGAGTTTATACCGCGCATGGACCTTGCCTATGCATTGGCTGATGTTGTGATTTCGAGGGCTGGGGCAGGGACAATTTCCGAATTGTGCATGGTGGGGGCGCCATCAATCCTGGTACCTTCACCCAATGTTTCGGAAGACCATCAGACTTTTAACGCGATGTCGCTGGTCGAAAAGGGGGCTGCGATCCTGGTAAAAGACTCAGATGCAGTTGAACAACTTATTCCAATTGCACTTGATCTCGTGAATGACAAGGACAAATGCCTTAGTCTTTCAAATAACATTAGAAAGTTGGCAACGCCAAATGCAACAAAAGATATTGTTGGGGTGATCACAAAATTATTGAAATCTGAAAATGACTGAAATTAATCAAATAAAAAGGGTTTACCTGTTGGGGATCGGAGGCATTGGAATGAGTGCCCTGGCCCGATATTTCCGTTTCATCGGGAAGGTCGTTGATGGTTATGACAAGACATCCTCGCCATTGACGCTGGATCTTGAAAATGAAGGTATCCCTATCCATTATACCGATGATTTGCTGAAAGTTCCGACTCTTGAAGAAAAAGATACCACCCTTGTAATTTATACTCCGGCTGTACCTTATGATTTTCAGGAACTTAGGTATTTTATGGATAACAGTTTTCAAATACATAAACGGTCGCAGGTTCTTGGCCTGCTCACCGAGGGTAAAAAGTGCATTGCCATTGCCGGTACGCATGGTAAAACATCCGTGACAACGATGACAGCCCATTTGCTCAAACAATCGGCTGTCGATTGTTCGGCTTTTATGGGTGGGATTTCCAAAAACTACAAAACGAATTTGTTGTTATCAGACAGGAATAGCCCCTTCATCGTTGTTGAGGCCGATGAATTCGACCGATCTTTCTTACAGTTACATCCTGATCTTGCAGTAATTACATGGATGGATGCCGATCACCTCGATATTTATGGCGATCACGAAAGCATGGTTAAGGCTTTCGCTTATTTCGTTATGCAAATAAAAATGGGTGGCACTTTAGTTTACAGGAAGGGGTCGAATATTGATAGCCAATGGAACAATTCAATCACCTATTATAGTTATTCAATTTCGGAAGAAGCAGATTTCCAAGCAATTAATATTCAGATTATTGATGGTGCTTACCATTTCGATTTGAAATCACTCTTTGGAATGATAGAAGGGCTTTCACTCTCCTATCCAGGCTTGATGAATGTGGAGAATGCTGTGGCTGCATGTTCGATGGCCCTGATTAGCGGGGTAACTGGAAAGGAAATTTGTGAAGCACTTCCTAAATACACTGGTGTCGTCCGTCGCTTCGATGTTAGGTTTGCTGGCAAAAACACCATTTACATCGACGATTATGCCCACCATCCGCGTGAACTGGAAGCGACAATCCGTTCTGTGCGGGATCTTTATCCTGGAAAACGTGTGACCGGAATATTTCAGCCACACCTTTTCACAAGAACAAGGGATTTCGCAGACGAATTTGCCTCAGCTCTTGACTTGCTTGATGATGCACTGGTTATGGAAATCTATCCGGCGCGTGAATTGCCGATAGAAGGTGTCGATTCTGAAATGATCCTGGGAAAAATGACATTAAAAAGCCGGAGACTGTGTCAGAAAAATGAGTTTCCCGAAGTTTTGGGAAATTATAATTTGGAAATATTATTAACACTTGGTGCAGGTGATATAGATCGGTTAATCGATCCAATCGTTACTTATCTGCGATTAAAAGACAATGTTTAAGAAAATAGTACATATATCTATTTGGAGCTTTGCTATTATACTGTTATTCATAACAGTAGGTTTTTCCATTCGGCAAAGCCGCCAACTGGTATGTACTGATGTAAGGGTTGAAATTACCGATTCGGTTCAGATTGGGTTTATACGCGATGCGGACATCCGGCAATGGGTACGCCGCAACCATCAGGAAATCTTTGGTAAAGCACTTTCTTCAATTGACCTCAGGAAAATTGAGGATGGCTTGCGTAAACTGCAATCCATTGAAGATGTAGATGTATATACCAATATCGACGATAATGGGGTAAAAAGTTTTGGGACCATTGTGGTTAAAATAAAGCAAAGGGAGCCAATTTTCAGGGTCGTGGGTTCAGGTCACACCTTTTATATGGACAAATTCGGCAAAGTAATCGACTGGACACCGCGTTTCACCCCAAGGGTCATCATTGTTGGTGGGGTAGTTTCTACCGACTTTGCCAGAAAAAAACTGCTTCCGTTGGTCATGTACCTTAATGGGGATACCTTCTTAAGTTCGCAAATCGACCAGATTTATGTGAATGCGATTGGGGAGCTTTCAATGATTCCCAGGGTTGGCGAACAGGTTATCCTTTTCGGTGACCCTGATGATTATCAATTAAAATTTCGCAACCTGAAGGCATTATACACCGAAGGTTTCAAAAACGGGGGATGGGGCCGTTACAAAACCATCAATGTTGAATTTCGTAATCAGATAGTTTGTACAAAAAAATAAATAGCTATGAGCCCTTTAAGAGAATTGGTAGCAGCCATTGACATTGGAACAATGTGGACAAAGGCAGTAATTGGCCGTTTTACCCCGGAAGGGAAACTGGAAATACTTGCTTATGGAGAAACCCTGACCAATGGGGTGCGCAATGGTGTTGTGGTCAATATCGACGAGGCTGCACTGTCAATCCGGACTGTAATCAATACCCTTGAGGACACACTTAAATTAAAGGTAAAAAAAGTCTATGCCGGGATTTCAGGCCAAAGGATATGTAACCGGCAAACGACAGGTTACAGGATGACGGAAAATGGCGAAGTGACCCAAAATGTGGTCAAAGCGCTTATGGACGAAGCCCAACGTTTTTCGTGCGATAAAGATGAAAAAGTGTATCATCTTATTCCACAGGAATATACTGTCGATAACGAGCATGGTGTAACAACACCTGTCGGCATGGCTGGACGTAAGGTAGAGGCCACCTTCTCGGTTATTTCGGCCGCCGAATCGTACGAGATGAACCTCAGGCGCAGTCTTGAAAAGGCAGGTGTAGAACTTGTATCGGCGTTTGTAAATCCTTTTGTCCAGGGTATGGGGTTTCTTTCAAAGGACGAAAGGGAAGCAGGGGTTATCTTGCTCGACATGGGTGCCTGAACAACCGGTTTATCATTGTATAACGCAAATAAACTCCGTCTGGCGGTAGACTTGCCTTTTGGTGGTAACGTAATTTCTAACGTTATTCGCGAT
>JBAXWR010000399.1:0-5684 GCA_037128295.1 Mariniphaga sp. | reverse complement strand
AGTTTTTGGACACCCTCATAGAAATTTATTTAGTTACCCTTATGTAATCTACTTCCAATGTGGCATTTGTAAATGCAGGGTCAACTGCACCGCCAAAAGTTCCGCCCATCGCCAGATTGATGATGAAAAAGAAATCGTGATTGAACGGGATACTACTCGTATTTACAACCGTGTGAATCAATTGATTATCAACATATATCCTGATTGTAGCTGCTGTCCAGTCAAGCGAATAAATGTGGAATTCGGTAGTTGCATTGGTTATCATCTTCGTGCTTCCATCGGCACTGCCCCCAGACCTGCCAGGGTAATGAAGGGTTCCAAAAATCTTGTTCAATTCACTGCCACGATGTTCCATAATGTCGATTTCACCACATGCCGGCCAAATCGCAGTTGCAAGGTCACTTCCCAACATCCAGACAGCAGGCCATGTTCCAACGCCTGCAGGAAGTTTTGCGCGGACATCAACCCGTCCGTATTTGAAGGCAAATTTATTGAGCGAAAGCAGGCGTGTCGATGTATAAGCACCTCCACTGTAACTTTCCTTAATCGCGGTAATTTTAAGGACACCGCCCTGAACAATCACATTTTGCGACCTATTGGTGTAATACTCCAATTCCTGATTGCCCCATCCGCCAGAACCCGTTCCCAGGTCGTAACCCCATTTGGTAGGGTCGGGTGCGCCATCGGTATTGAATTCGTCAGCCCAAAACACTGTGGGTATTGCTGCCTGAACAGTGACAGTAACCTGAATAGTACTCTTGGCCGATAAACCGTCATTGTTTCTTGCTGTAACACTCACCGAATAGGTATTGGTCCCTGAAACTGTATATTGGTAGTTTAACGTTCCAGAAGTACCTATTTTTACTTCGCCATTTCCCAATTCATAATCAAATGTGTTTGCATTGCTGGCAGTAGCCGTAAAGGCGACGTTCCCACTTCCATCGGTACTAATCACACTTTTTACTACAAGATTGGATGGGGCAGTTATTGCTGCCCCACCATTATCTTTCTTGCAGCCGATCAAAGTATATAATAGGGCTAATGCCGTAATTATAAGATACTTCATTGTCTGTTTATTTAACTTTTAACTTCTGATATTGTGACTCTATATTTTTGGATTGAAATACAATGAAATAAACAGAAAAATTAAAATATTGGCCAAAGTCAATTGGTTCGGAAGATACCAGAAATGGATTATTGAGTCTTTCCAAATTTGATTTTCATCCCTTCATTCCTTCATTTTCCCTACTTCAGTCGCCCTTTTCCACACTCCATGCCCCATGCTCCCCGCCCGTTATCCCGCCATCGAAACCCCAATCATCTTGCCGATACCAAACGTTATGGCGGCAGCCGCCAGGCCAAAAAATACCTGTCTGAAACCTGAATACCAGATACTTTTGCCGGTAAACAGGGTGATTGTTGCACCAATCAGGAATAAACCCAGAGCACTAAAAATGGTGCTAATGATTACTGCGTGAATACCACCAGTAAAGAAGAATGGGATTACAGGGATGATGGCCCCTACAGAGAACAATATAAAAGAGGTGATAGCTGCTTCCATCGCAGATCCTTGTAAATCCTCACTGTTTATTCCTAATTCCTCCTTGATCAGAATTTCATGGGCATGTTCCTTATTTCCAATCACTTCGCTTGCCATTTTTTTTGCCTGATCTTCGGGAATCCCTTTCGAGATATAAATAAGGGCCAACTCTATCTCCTCCCCCTCCGGGTTGGTTTCCAGCTCGTCCAGCTCAAGTTGCATTTGGTTTTCAAGGAGTTCCTGTGAACTTTTAACAGATATCCATTCACCCAATGCCATCGACAATGCCCCTGCCAGAAGTCCGGCAAGTCCGGTCAAAAGGACAATATTCGACCCATTGGTTGCACCGGCCATTCCCATCGCCAGACTAAAATTCGACACAAGGCCATCGTTGCCCCCTAAAACGGCAGCACGAAGAGCATTTCCCCCTACCGACCGGTGCCTCTTTTCAAAACGTGCCAGATTTGATCCCGATACATTTGAATTGTTCTTCAGTATATTTTTGAGAATAGTGACATGGGCAGTATCTGACAATGAGCCAGCGGATGACCCTTTTTGCCGTGCTGTAACAATGGAAGAGGAAATGCTTTTTTCAGTATCAAGCAGCACCCCCAATACATAGTCATATCCAAAAATTTTACCGATGAGTTTAAGAACCAATGCCCGTTTCGATGGAGGCAATAATTTTGTCGTATCCATGTTGTTCTTTTTCATGAATGCCAGGGCATGACCTTTTTCAATTTCACTCATCTGGTGAAAGATCCTGGCAACATTGGGGTCAGCCTCGTTGTCACCAAGGATTTTATAGAGAAATCCGGCATCAACTTCAGTCTGAATGTTCTTTAAATTAATCATCGCTATAGCTTTTGAAAATAAACAATTGATTTTCTTTTCAAAAGTATGTTAATTGAAAAAATAAATTGCATTTTCAAGAAAATTATTTACATTGCTTCAAAATTAACTACATCAATTTCCGTCATGAAAAATACGAATCAACGCGATACACGCGGGGATGATCAAAGCAAAACCAATCAGGAGCTTATCTCCGAATTGGCAAACATAAAGAAGAATTTTGAAGACCTGAAAAAACTGCATGAACAGACAGAACTTGTTTTAACAGAGCGTAAAAAGGAACTCAATTGCCTCCATCGTATCGCTGTAATCCTTAGTGACCCTAATATTACTGTGGATCAGGCTATCCTTCAGATTGTTTATATTCTTCCTGAGGCATGGCAGTTTCCGGAAATTACGGAAGCATCAATTCGAATAGGGGATCAGACTTTTCAGACTTCAAACTTCAAAAATTCGCATTTTTCTATCATTCAAGATATTAAATCAAAAGAGACGGTAATTGGACAAATTGAAGTTATTTATACTGATACACCACCCACCGGGTCGCAGCAGATTTTCCTCTCGGAGGAAAATGATTTATTGTTTTCAATTGCAGAGATAGTTGGCAGTTTTATCGAAAAAAATGCAAAGGAAACCGCCTTGCTTAAAAGTGAAGATAAATACAAGAGACTTATTGAGAACATTAACGATGCTATTTATGAAGTAAAGGATTCAGGGATAATCATTTACGTTAGTCCCGCGATTGAAAGAATGCTTGGTTATCAACCTGAAGAAATGATTGGTAGGGAGATCTTCGATTTTGTGATTGACGCTGATCGTCAAGTTATGAAAGAAAGGATCGCTTCGCGTGTTAAGCTTGAATCATCCTATCACGAATACAGGTTTGTTGATAAAGCCAGGAATATTCAATGGTTGAGGAAATCGACAAACGAAATTGTTATCAATGAAGGATCAGTGAGCAAAATGGGTACCCTAACCGACATTACTCAGCAGAAACTTGCAGAACTTCAGCTCCAAAACAGCGAACTGCTCTATCGTTCCATCTTACATGCTTCGCCTGACGTAATTACGATTACAGATCTTGAAGGAAAGATCCTTTTTTCCTCTCCCAGAGCTTTGGAAATGTTTGGGTATGAAAATACCGAAGTATTCATCAATCACACCCTTCTTGAATATATCGATCCGTCAGACCACCAAAGGGCAATTGATGGGATTATGCACATGATCCAGCATAATATTTATGATGCTGCTGAATATAAAGCCCTAAGATCGGATGGCAGTACTTTTGACGTTGAGGTAAAGGGGGAGTTTATCAGGGATGAAAAAGGTAATCCCTTACAGTTGATTTTTGTTACCCGAGACATCACCCAACGAAAGCAAACAGAAAAAAAGCTGAAGGAGACAGAGGCACTTTTCCGTCGGATGGTGGAGACGATCAACGATGTGATTTTTGAAGTATCCAACGATGGGACAATTCTTTATGTCAGTCCGGCCATTGAGAGGGTTCTTGGTTATTCTCCGGAAAGTATTACCGGAAAGAATTTCTTTGCTTATATGGTTCCAGATGACCGACCCCTTTTGATCAAGGCATTTACAGATCTTGTGGAAAAGGATTACTCCTACCTCGAATACAGGTACCTGACAAAAAGCGGTGAAATCAGGTGGGTCCGTTCATCGACCAGCCCGATTTTTGAAAATGGGGTGCTTATAGGGGGTAGGGGAACCTTGTATGACATCCACGAGCGTAAAATTGCCGATGATCGATTGCAGCAAAGCGAAGAGAAATACCGTAGCCTGATCGAAAGTTCAGATGCTGCCATCATTTTAATTGGCAATGACGAAACGGTTATTTTCTCCAACACGGTCGCATCGAGACCTTTTGGACTGAAACCGGAGGAGATGGTTGGGCAAAAAATCGGACAAGTTATCCCGGGCGACGAGGCCCAAAGTATGTATTCAGATGTATTGGAAGTCATCAAAACCAATCATGGAAAGGTGCATGAGATTGAAGTGATACGGGGAAATGTTAAAAACTGGTACAGGTCGTCCATCCAACCTGTCCGGAATGAGTCCGGAGTTCCGGTTTCCGCCATTTTCTATATCAATGATATTACGGAACACCGCGTAGCCGAGGATAAAATACGCAAACTTTCGAGTGCAGTCGAACAGAGCCCAATCAGTATTGTGATCACAAATCTGGATGGGAATATTGAATACGCAAATACAAAAGCTTGTGAAACAACAGGATACACCCTTAACGAATTGATTGGAAACAATCCAAGGGTCTTAAAATCTGGTGAGACCACATTGGATGAGTACTCTGTTCTTTGGGAAAATATTGTCCAGGGCAAAGAATGGAAGGGTATCTTCCACAACAAACGCAAAAATGGGGAACTCTATTGGGAATCCTCCACAATTGGGCCTATCCTCGACACTACAGGAAAAATAACAAACTATCTCGCTATAAAAGAGGATATTACAGAGCGTCGGCAAATGCAGTTGTCACTGCTTAAAAGTGAAGAGCGCCTGAGGCAGATCGCCGAAAGCAGCCATACGATGATTTATGAAACAGATGCATATGGGTTATATACCTATGTAAGCCCTGTTTCAGTACGTATTCTGGGCCTGAACCCTGATCAGGTTATTCAAAAGGTCCGTTTTTCTGATTCTCTTCCGGAAGAATACCGCGAACAAGCCATCGCTCTTTTTAATGACCGAAACCTTGTCGATCAAATTGTTTTCCCACTTTATAACCAGTCCCGGGATATGATATGGGTGGAAGTAAACGCGATTCCCATCATTGACGATAAGAACGGTTTTATGGGTTATCGCGGCGGGCTCAATGACATTACCAAAAGAAAACTTGCCGAAGATGAGCTAAGAAAGTTCCGTACAATATCCGATCAGTCAAATTATGGGAACGCGATCTCCGATTTAAACGGGATCTTGCTTTATTCAAATGCCGCATTTGCCGGGATGCATGGAATGGAAGTTGACGAATTGGTTGGTAAGCCATTATCCATTCTCCATAGCGCTGAACAGATGGTTAAAGTAGCTGAAACAATCGGTATTTTAAAAGCAAGGGAGGTTTTGTTGCTGAGGAGGTTTGGCGCACCCGGAAAGACGGGACTGCTTTTCCATCCCTGATGAATGCCAAAATGATTTTTGACAACAACAACCAACCGTTGTTTATGTCTGCCTCTGCCATTGACATTACTGAAATTAAGGAGGCGGAAGAAAAAATCAGGAAACTGAACCAGGCCATTGAGCAAAGTCCTGTCTCGATCGTCAT
>JBAXWR010000398.1:0-5693 GCA_037128295.1 Mariniphaga sp. | reverse complement strand
AGGATATGTAACTGCCACAGTAGAATACCACCTTTCACCCGAAGCACTTTAACCGGCAGCCGTTTACGACTTGAAAGCTGCGATCAGGTTTTTGCGCGCGAATGCCAAAAAATACAACATTGATTCCGATCGGATTGCAATTACGGGAAGTTCCGCTGGTGGCCAATTGGCTGCATTGATTGGAGTGACTTCTGACATTAAAAAATTCGATGGAAATGAAGGAGACCTAAAAATTTTCAATAAGATTCAGGCAATCATCGACATGGATGGCATCCTCGATTTTACCGACCCGAACGAAAGTGCAAAAGATTCAGATCCTTCAAAACCTTCAGCCGGTACATGGTGGTTCGGGGCAACTTATAAACAAGCTCCAGAAAAATGGATCGAAGCTTCACCAATTAATTATGCGGGGAAGAATACGCCTCCGATGTTATTTATAAACAGTGCATTACCAAGATTTCATGCCGGTCGGGACAGTGTAATTGCTATTTTGAAAACACATCGGATTTACACAGAGGTTCATACCTTGCCCAAAACACCCCATCCGTTTTGGTTGTTCCATCCCTGGTTTGAACCAACAGTGGGGCATATGGTTGATTTTCTTGATAAAATTCTAAAACACAGTGATTCAAATGATAAGAAATAGTTTTTCCAAAGGGCATTATTACATTATTTTCCTGTTAGGGTTTTTGCTGGTCACTTTCTTTCAGGTTTCTGCACAGGATAAATTGTCCATGACCGTTTCACAGGATGGAAGTGGTGATTTTAGTTCGATTCAAAAAGCAATCGATGCCTGTAAGGCGTTCCCTGATTCCAGAATTACCATTTTTGTAAAGAACGGCATTTACAAGGAAAAGGTCGTTGTCCCGTCGTGCAATACCAAACTTTCCATCATTGGAGAAAGTTCCGATAAAACGATCCTCACTTTTGACGATTACTTTGATAAAATCAACCGTGGCAGAAACAGCACTTTTTATACTTACACCTTGCTTGTACAGGCAAATGATTTTATTTTGGAAAATATGACTGTTGAAAATTCTGCTGGTCCTGTTGGTCAGGCAGTTGCCTTGCATGTTGAGGGTGATAGATGTAGTTTCCGCAATTGCCGGGTCCTGGGGAATCAGGACACACTGTATGCTGCAGGAAAATTGAGCCACCAGTATTTTGAAAATTGTACCATTGAAGGAACCACCGATTTTATTTTCGGTGAGGCTACAGTCCTGTTTGAGAAATGTACAATTCATTGCAAGAGTGATTCTTACATTACTGCAGCCAGTACACCACAGGGAAATCCCTTTGGATTTGTCTTTTTTAAATGTACCCTCACCGCTTCCGAGAATGCAAAGAAAGTTTATTTGGGACGTCCCTGGCGTATTTATGCAAGGGTAGCTTTCATCAATTGTGAAATGGGTTCTTTTGTTGTCCCCGAGGGATGGCACAACTGGTCGAAACCTGAAAGTGAAAAATCCACTGTTTTTGCAGAGTATAAAAACGGTGGTTCTGGTGCTTCAACTGCAAAACGAGTTTCATGGTCTATACAACTTTCTGATAGTGAAGCTTCAAAATATACGAAAGAAAATATTTTTGAGTGGACGGGCATGGATGTGCCATCCGAAATCAAATGGTATAATATTAAATTGTAAGTAACAACTAATCAATACGATATGAAAATTTCTAAATTGGTCTTGTTTTTTCTGGCTGCAATCCTGGTTTCAACCCTTGCAACTGCCCAAAAAGTCACTAAAGCGCCAAAAGAAGTGACAGGTTTGTATGAGGGCATCGAATTTCAGATGTCTCCTGTCAAAGAACCAGTCATTCCTGCCAATACGGTTTCGATCACCAGTTTTGGGGCCAAAAGTGGTGGTCAGTCTCTTTGTACATCTGCTTTTTCAGGTGCCATCGAGGCTTTATCCAAAAGGGGTGGCGGCCGGTTGATTATCCCACGCGGTACATGGCTCACAGGCCCCATCACTATGAAAAGCAATATCGAACTGCATACTGAAGCCGGGGCGCTTATTGTTTTCAGTACTGATAAAAACTTGTATCCCTTGGTTTCTACCAACTTCGAAGGGTTTGATACCTACCGTTGTATGTCGCCCATCAATGGCCGGAACCTTGAAAATATTGGAATTACAGGAGATGGGATTTTTGATGGATCGGGGGATGTGTGGCGTGCTGTCAAAAAGGAAAAATTGACCGAATCGCAATGGAAAAAACTAGTCGCTTCAGGGGGGCTTGTCAGTCAAAATGGCAAAACCTGGTATCCGTCGCAGCAATTTATTGACGGTGAAAAAGTTGCAGAGATGAATGTTCCGCGTTCGCTCAAAACTCAGGCAGAATTCGAAAGGATTAAAGATTTTCTCCGTCCGGTGATGGTCAGTCTGGTCTCGTGCAAAAAGGTTTTGTTGGATGGTCCTACTTTTCAAAACTCACCGGCATGGTGCATCCATCCGCTTCTTTGTGAAGACCTTACTGTTAGGAACTTAACAGTTCGAAATCCCTGGTATTCCCAGAATGGGGATGGCATCGATATCGAATCGTGCAAAAATGCCATTGTCCACGACAGCAATTTTGATGTTGGTGATGATGCGATTTGTATCAAATCGGGCAAGGACAAGGAAGGGCGCGACAGGGGGATCCCCACTGAAAATCTGATTGTTAAAAACTGCATCGTTTATCACGGACATGGTGGGGTTACTGTTGGAAGCGAAATGTCGGGCGGGGTTCGCAACATGCATGTCTCCAACTGCACCTTTTTGGGGACGGATGTCGGATTGCGTTTTAAGAGCAACCGGGGCAGGGGAGGAGTTGTTGAAGATATCTATATCTCAAACATTGAAATGATTAACATCCCAACTCAAGCTATCTCGTTCAACCTTTATTACAGTGGAAAATCACCCGGTGAAGATTCGGATGGTGCCGAAGGACAACTTCCCAAGCTGTTGCCGGTTACGGAGGAGACCCCTCAATTCAAAAATATTTTTATCCATGACGTGAATTGCAAAGGTGCAAATCAGGGAATCTTTTTACAGGGTTTGCCCGAGATGAACCTTCAAAACATACAACTATCCAATATCCAGATGGAAGCTGATTATGGACTGATTTGCAGCGATGTCTCCGGTGTCAAGATCAAAAACCTTACTTTGATCACAAAGAAGGGACCAGTGGTTGATCTCAAAAGCAGTACAGATTTAAATATCGACGGGTTGTCCGGTTCAAATGAACGTTTACCAATCATTCATATCTCAGGTTCCAGGACCGGAAAAATAACCTTTAAAAATTCAGGAGTTACTGATGCGACGAAACAGTTAGTTATTGAAAATGAGGTGAATAAGGAATTGATTCAGATAATTAAATAGCAGATAAGGTAATAAGGTTTAAAAAGATGGTGGTCATTTTACCCTGTTACTAAGGTTAAAAAATTAAAAATAAGGTTTTTAACCGATTTCAAACCTACTAAGGTTGGAGGACAAAAAATGTGGTTTTTATGCCGAGCAAACCTTATTTTTCCATTTTTTCAACCTTAGTAGCTAGGGGTCATCCTTCGAAACCAACCTTATTTACCTTATTTTTGAAAATGAGTATCCACAGTAGAATGATTTAGGACTGGATAAACAAACTTTAAGATGCGAAGTCCCGGTAACTATAAGCAACTGCCCATACAACGATTGGCGATCCAGTCACCCGGACACTATAACAAACTTTAGAATGTGGTGTCCCGGTGACTATGAGCAACTGCCTACACATGGTTTGGACGATCCAGTCACCCGGACACTAAAGCAAGATTTGAATGTTTTGATTTTGGCGAAATTAAAGATTTGAAAATAAGGTAAAAAGGTTTAAGAAGGTGGTGGTCATGTTGGCCTGTTACTAAGGTTAAAAAATTGAAAATAAGGTTTTTAAGCCGAAATTAACCTTATTTTTCCTTTGTTTTTAACCTTAGTAGCTAGGGGTCGACCTTCAAAACCAACCTTATTTACCTTATTCCTTTTGATCTAAACCATCGTTCCTTATGGTTCATCTTCTACCTTATTCAGTGTATCCTGGTAATGCTTAAGGAATTGTTGGTATTCCTCGGCAAAACTAAATTTTTTGTGATGTGCCGGTTGGTTTAAAATGTATTTACAGACTTTGTCAACATCCGATTTGGAGACAGAATACCCTGATGCCGATTGTTGCCACTTGAAAAAACCTACCGAAAGTTGGTTATCGTTAATGAATTTTTCAGAACTATCCCCAATGATAGTTGCAATTTCTTCTTCTGATTTTGCTGGAGAACTTGATATTAAAAAATGAACATGCTCAGGATTTGCATAAATTGCATATAGCTTTGATTCATTGTTGTTTATAATTCCAGTTATATATTTCTCAATCCTGATGCGGTTTTTCTCAGGAATTGAGGCTTGTCGTCCGAATGTGGTGAATACAAAATGGGTGTACAAATTGTCATATTCGATTTTCATGGTACCAAGGTTTAAAATACAAAAATAAGGTAAATAAGGTTAGGGTATATGTTGTGCCGAGCTACTAAGGTTAAGATAAACAAAAATAAGGTTTTTTGGAATGGATTCAAACAGAATATTGCCTATAAAGGAATGGAAATAAGATTTTTAATCCGAAACAAACCTTATTTTTTCATTTTTTTCAACCTTAGTAGCCAGGGGTCATCATTCGAAACCAACCTTATTTACCTTATTTTTGAAAATAAGTATCTAAAGTAGATTGATTTAGGGCTGGATAAACAAACTTTAGAAAGTGGTGTCCCGGTGACTATATGCAACTGCCCACATAACGATTGGCTGATCCGGTCACCCGGACACTATAACAAACTTTAGAATGTGGTGTCCCGGTGACTATGAGCAACTGCCTACACATGGTTTGGACGATCCAGTCACCCGGACACTAAAGCAAGATTTGAACGTTTTTATCTTTTGTAAATTAATAACTGAAAATAAGGTAAATAAGGTTATTCCCTAGGTAGACCCAAGGCTACTAAGGTAGGGAAAAACAAAAATAAGGTTTTTTGAAACAGATCTAAACGATATTTTTTCTGTTTACACGTGACTACCTAAATGATCTTTCAGGTAATAATAATATATCCCGCTCAATTAATAACCTTCGCTTGTTTGTATTTGTCAGCTATTTTCCTCCCGCGCTGTATGACTGCCTGTTTTGATGGCCTTGCATAAACTGTACTATTTCAGGCAAATTTAATAAATTTCAGGCAATTGTGCTTACACTCCCATTAGCCTCAAGCAAATCCGAACAGGAGGACATCTCCGACAAGGAAATCAAATACCTAAACAATTTACCATCCTTGCTGCTAACACTCATAAGAGGGATAACAGGTTACGAGCTCTTGGATATCCCGATGAGTAGTTAGAACTGCTTATTTCCCATGTGCAGTTGCTACTACCTTTTCATTTTTTGCATTAATTATAAACTCAAAATATCCTCCAGACACATCCTTAGGCAAACTTCCTATTATAACCCAATAACCTTTTACTAAGTTTATTTTATAAGGCCTCTGACTCTTAATTAAAGTTTTTCCATATATCTTAAATAAGTATAATGTAAGCAACCGGTCTTGCACGTCTTGTTTGGTTTTGATCTGACTTCTACCTTTCGGGCAAAAATCACGGATGAAAAATCGGATGACATTACTAGAAGCTTCCTCAATGGTTGCCAGTTGT
>JBAXWR010000397.1:0-5748 GCA_037128295.1 Mariniphaga sp. | reverse complement strand
GGCAAATTGCATGTGCTGATGAAAAATGGCATACATCCCATGTTTTTCGGCAAAAGGTGCGAGTTTTTTGCAGGCCGCTTCGCCAATTTCTTCGCACACGCCTTTAGCTCCCAACACTTTTGCAGACTTAAACGCATAGTCGATTTCCTCATCCGACCATTGTGAAGGTGAGTATTTAACGATGTGGATGTTAATACCTGCACTGTCGAATTTTTTTCGGATCTCTTCAACTTTCGACATTGGCAATGCAATACGCCATGCTTTCATCTCAACATTGAATTTTGCAATCAATTCCTGTTGCTCAGGGGTTAATTTAGGACGTTGCATGGGAGCTGCAGGTGCCCCGGGTGCGGCTGGTGCAGGTGGTGCCGGACGCGGAAAGCTCATCATCGGATTCGTAGGTGCACCCAGTGATGATTCAACGTCGTTGCTCATCAACTCGATTGAATTGATACCCGACTCGATGCAATACTTGATTACATTATCGACACCACCCGGCATACTTCGCCAGCTATAAGTGATCGCACCAATCTGAACACCTCCGAATTTTGATTTTGGATTGGCTTCCCCTGAAGCTGATGGGGCACTTTCAAAACCATAACTAAATGGTACCATTGATAATGCTGCAACTGCTGCACCGCTTCCAAGGAACTTACGACGTGAGACCTGCTCTCCTTGATTCTTCTCGTTTGACATTTTTTTGTTTTTATTTTGTTAATTAATAAAAAAGCTAATTTCGTCGTTAGACTAACAAAACAAAAGAAAGTTAATCGGATTAGCGATTTATATTATCTTTGAAATTCATAAAGTTGAAATAGAAAATGACCAGGATCAGTTTTGAAGAGATGAAAGCTACCATTAAAAGAGCTTTTCTAAATTCCGGGATGCCAGAAGAAAAGGCAGATATTTGTGCAAAGATACATACCGAATCGAGCAGGGATGGGGTCTATTCGCATGGTTTAAACCGTGTTGAGAGGTATGTCGATTACATTGGCAAAGGTTGGGTCGATGTAAATGCAGAACCAACGCTGGAGAAAAACATGGGAACTATGGAAATTTACAATGGAAACATAGGTCCCGGGATTTTAAACGCAATTTTTGCGATGGATCGTGCTACAGAAATCGCTTCCCAATATGGACTTGGTTTGGTAAGCCTCAGAAATACAACTCATTGGATGCGGGGTGGTGCTTTTGGGTGGCAGGCAGCCGAAAAAGGGTTTGTTGCCATCTGCTGGACCAATACCGAATCGTGCATGCCAACATGGGGCGCAAAATCTACGTGTATCGGGAATAATCCCTTTATCATGGCAGTTCCGCGCAAAGAGGGCCACATTGTCCTTGATATGGCCATGTCGCAATATTCGTATGGAAAACTTCAGGTAACAAGGCTTAAAAATGACAAACTTCCTTATGCTGGTGGTTTCGATAACAATGGCCAGTTGACCGATAATCCAGGCGAAATCGAAAATTCACGAAGAATTTTGCCAATGGGTTACTGGAAAGGTTCCGGTTTTGCAATCCTACTCGACCTGATCTCAGCCCTATTATCAGGTGGCCTCACAACGGCTGGAATCGATAAATTCGACAAGGGAAGTTGTGGCAGTTGCTGCCAGGTATTTATAGCTATTGATCCATTGAAGATTAATACACAACAATTCATTGACCAGGCTTTGGAAGAAACGATCGCTCAGCTTAAATCTTCAGTTCCGGCAAACGAAGACGGCGAGGTATTTTATCCTGGCGAACAATCGCTTAAGAAACGACAAGAAAATATGGAATTGGGAATTCCGGTTGACGATTCGGTTTGGGAGAAGGTGAAGGAGTTGGCGGGAAGAAAATAGATGGAAATAGGTTGAAATAACATTGAAATATTTGATATTCAAATAGATATTGTTATTTCATTAAAAGGATATAAGTTGAAATATCTTCCTCGTTTGTTACTGCCAGCCCCGTTTTTTCGGGGAGGGATTTATGTTTAGCCGTTTGTAACGATTTATCCTCGATAAGGGTGTCCAAAAAGGTTTATTTTACCGCAAAGATCGCTAAGGTTTCGCCAAGATGCGCAAAGCTATAATACAGTTATTTAGCACTTTGCGTACCTTTGCGAATTTTACTTTGCGTAGCTTAGCGGTAAAAACTTCAGACTTTTAGGACACCCTCTTTACTTTGATTATGTATTTTTGTATCTACAAATAATTTCAAATTTACCATTTTCACCCGAACTCACAATATTCTCCCAGTCCTTTATTTTAATAAGTTTAACTGTGTTGTCATGGAATACAATTAAATCCGATGCTTCCATATTTTCAATCAAACCTTCAAGTTTATATTTTTTGGCAGAAGATAATTTTGCCAAGATATTTTCAGGTATTTCAGACAAAAAATTTTGCTTGATTAATATTTCTTCATTTAATAATTTCTGGTGTTTTGCTATAATTTCAGAACGTTTTGAGTTAAATTCTTCTTCAGTAAGCAAACCCTTTTCTCTTGATTCAATGAGTGGCTTTAGTAATGGGTCCGTTATATTTTTTAATTTTGAATTAAACTCCGATTTCAATTTATTATCTTCAATAGTTTTAATTTTATTATTATACTCTTCAGTTGTTAATAAACCTTTGTCTTTTAATTCATTCAATAAAACTAATTCATTGTTTCCCAATTTAACTTTATCTTCAAATTTTGGAGTTGTTTTAGAATCTTTATTAACAGATTCCATATCTTCTCCATTACCCATTGCTTTGTTGATCGCATCCCTTAATATTATGGCAGTTTCTTCTTCAGGGAAATCAAATTCAAATTTTTCACCATTTGAAAATTCAACGATAACCATATAATGGGCTCTTGTTATGATGTCATAACAATTGTAACCACCAATTCCAAGGGCAATGAGACCTATTATAACCCATACGGTCTTAAAAGTAAAAATGCCATATATTCCTGCAATTCCAACTACAAGATTAATTATAAAATTTTTAATTTCTGGTTCCATTTTAAAATCAGAAATTTTGTCTATCGTCCTGATAGGATAAGATTGAGCACGATACTTAATTGTGGACATAGTTACAACAATACTTCCATCATTATATAAATCTTCCATTTTTTTTGGTTTAAATTTCCTTACTCTTTTGGCTTTTCAGTTGTTGCCCCGTTTTTAGAAATGGTTTCTGGACTCCATTTTATTAATTCGGGAAAAATATCAATCCCAGTGACGATCGAAGTGGTGGTTACAATTCCTGCATTCATGAGAACCATTATGCTTGCTGATGTAGCCTTTGCAATCGCATGAACGACATTTACCATAACCCGCCACCGGGGTTTCGATATCAAGTCGAATTAAAGTGATGCCTTTCATTTTTGATGTTGTTTGTTTTACAATTAATTCATTTTCAATTAATTCCGGTAGTTCAATTAAATAGTCTTTCATTATATTAAATTTAAGAGATTCCTACTCATAAGGCTTTTCGGTTCCGCCCCATTTTTAAAGTGGTTTCTAGACTCCACTATTTTTTATTGATAACCAAATTGTTACATTAATAGCTTACACCTATGATTTTCTGGCTTGATGCTGTAACCACGGTTTTTTACACAAAAAAACAGCGTGATCAAATTGCTCACACTGTACTTGAGGTCCGACCAAGAACCCGATAAACAGATGTAATGCAACGACCACGCCTTGACGTGGCGTCTTGCTTACCTTTCTGTTTATCTATTGAAAATTGGTCGGTTTCAAGTACAGAAGAATTCAGCTAAACGCTATATCTTATATTTCTTTATATCAACACTTTATGATTTTGCTACATAGGCACTATTTTATGGATTTGAAATTTTGTTAACTGTAGAAGCAAAAGTAAAAATTTAATTTGGTTATGTTGGGTATTAATGGAATATTTTATTTGATAGTACAGTTTTCAATATTGATACAACCGGTATAAATAAATTTTATCTTTGAATAATTTAAAGTTTTGAATAATGGTCAATTATCATTCTGTAATAAGGAGAAATCCAAACAAAAGATTTGGAAAACCTTGCGTAAGGGAAACCGGGATAACAGTTTACGATGTCTTGGGCTGGTTGGCTGCGGGTATGTCGAAGGAAGAAATAATTGAAGATTTTCCTGAATTGACAAACGAGGATATCCAGGCATGTTTAGCCTTTGCTGCGGATCGGGAACACAAGTTACAATATGTGCAATGAGATTGTTGTTTGACCAAAAACTTTTGATTCTGATTATTAGGTTATTTGCCTCAAAAATGGTGCACCACCCTTAATGTCAATCGCTTGTAATAACTTATCCAACTGCATTATATCCGTTCCCATTTTAATATCGCCGTGTACTTTTATTCCCCGATGTCCCCATAACACCAACTTGCGTTGAAGTCCTTTTTACCCCAAAATAACTGATCTGTACCAACATAATGTTTGGTGTATCCTGATATTGGGAGGGAACATTTGGCGGTACAACATCAATAATTACAAACAATTTGGAATCAACGGGTTGTCCGTTTACTTTGGCTGGTTGCCAGATGCCGTCGATCAGTTTACAGGCATTGAGCACCTCGGGGTTTAAATCTTTATGGAACGAAGCTTCGACCCTGAACCCATTCATTTTTCCGGTTTTATCGATGATAAATGAGACAAGCGTTTTTCCCAAAAGCCCATTCACAAGTACATCGACCGGCAACTTTGTGTTTATTGCGATTGTCGTTTGCACCTCCTTTTCAAAACCAACATAAACAGGGGGTGAGTCAACTTTTTCGCGGACAAAAGCATTGTCTTTCCAGATCAGGAACGAATCGACTTTGGTAATTTCTGTTGGAAGCTGTTTAATTGCCTTATTTTCATAATCATAGATAATCCAGGGTGCGTTTCCTTTTCTGTAATACTTCCAGATACCTGTTTTCAAATCATCCCGATAATTACCAGTCGCAAGTGTATCTTTTGTTATTGCACTGATTTTAACGTAGTTGCCATTTTTCAATTTGCTTTTCTTGTCAACCGTAAAAGTTTCAATGAATTGATTGGTAACCAACTTCTTAGATTTTAGCTCCTGTGAATAACCATTCAGGGATAGAAGCAGAATGAGGACAAAGTAAATAATTTTCATAAAGCAGGTATTTGAAAAAAGTTTCAAGGAATTTCGGGAACAAAATTGGCAAAAACAACTTTGTAAAAGTATCGAAATTAATTCACAGAAAACCTACTTTTATTTTGGCGGATCAAGTCTGATGCGGAATGGTTTATCCCTGTCGCAGAATAATTTGCCATCAACGACTTCCAGTTCAGCGGCCTGTAATGCAGTGTGACGGTTGGAAAAGGGGGAAATACCGTTTTGGGCAGGTGCCTTTTCCGAATAAGGGTGAGTAAAATAAATGATATAGGCGTTCTCTCCGCAAACTACCACATCGGCATGTTTCCCAATTGTACCGTCACTATTTCTAGTGCCTGGTTTATCCAGAATTTTGCCCTGATAAGTCCATGTTTCTAGATCGTCCGACCGGTAAACGTTGAGTCCACTGTTTGGATCCTTTATCAGCCAGTAGTGGTCTTTGAACCTGAAAGTTTTCGGACCCTCGCCATGCAGTTTTGAGATGCCTGGATCCTCAACAGGTTTCCAGTTTTCCAGATCAATACTTTCAACGGCAAATGTCTTCGATCCGTTTCCTTCATCTTTGTACCACATCCTCCATTTCTTGTCAGCCTTTTGGAACAAAGTCGCATCTATGCAAAAGTTGGAGCTAAGAGGGATTT
>JBAXWR010000396.1:0-5750 GCA_037128295.1 Mariniphaga sp. | reverse complement strand
CCATTGTTATCCCTTTTTAAACAGGTTACCAGATCGTTAGCCAAATCCCCATTGGCTACTTGAAAAGATTTGAAAGTGTTATTTTTTTTATTCCACTTAAAGAGTCCGTGTTCGGAAGCAATCCAAAGGGTACTGTCAGTATCATATTCCAGCGCATAAATGTAGGGGTTAATTAAATCAGGCTTACCTGAACCTAAGGGTCTTGTATAATCTGTCAGCATTTCTTTGGATACATCAAAATAAAACAATCCGCCACCATTGCTCCCAATCCATAGATTGCCTCTTGAATCCTCACAAAAATCAAACACATAATTTCGCCTTGCTTCCATCTCATATCCAGGGATATTATAATGGAGTAAGGGCTTATCCTTTCCGCGGTAGCAATAGAATCCTTCGAAATAGGTGCCAATCCAAATCCATCCACGCCTGTCTTCATACAGTTTAACAATGGATTTATCATTGATGATTGCTCCGGAATTATTTCTGTTGAATAGTTTGAAATCTGATTGACCCTTCCATCTAACATTAATTCCACCTCCTTCGGTAGCTACCCAAAGATTGTCGTTTTTATCCTTTAGTACCGAACTTACAAGGTAATGACTAAGTTGCTGCCCTTTCTTTGAATTTCCGATGGTATGGAAATTTTTGGAGGATAACATTTTTAAATAAATACCGCGTTCCTGAATTCCGAACCATAGATCACCTTGTCTGTCTTCGTAGCAATAGATCCTCGACTTTGATACCCCCGGTAGATCAATCAGGTTGCTTACATCTGCCATTGCATTCTTCTCTATGTCGTATGTTTTGATACCATTTCCTTCAGTCCCAATCCAAACAACGCCTTTCTTGTCGGTGATCATACTGTATATTCCACGGTCAAGCAGGATATCTTTGCCGTCCGTTTTTTTTGATTGAGTGAAGGAAGCTTTCGCCGGGTCAAAAACAACAATCCCTTCCCGTGCTGTTCCAAACAAGATTTGACTGGTATTGGTTTGGTGAACAGCCATTACGGTTCGATCCGGAAAAATATATCCGGAACCAGTATATTCCCTGATCGAGTGGAACTGGTGTTTTCCTGTGTCGAAAATCAACACACCTTCATTACCTGTCCCAATCCAAATATTCCCTTTCTTGTCTAATATAGCCTGATTATAATCTACATACGAGGGTTCACCGTTACTTTGAAAACGATGATTAAAGATTGTATATTTTTTATTCGCAGGATCATAATTTAGCAATCCATGCGAAGTAACTAACCACAATTTCTTATTGTGGTCTTCAAGTATCCATTTAACATTTACCGCAATTTCCTTGTTATCAACAAAAAATTGAATGTTCCGGAACCAATCCTTATCATAATCAAATTGATTTAAACCCTTGTCAGTACCAATCCACAACCTTTTTTCCGAATCTTCGAATACCACATTGGTGTAGGATGAATTGATTGAAGTTGTGTCTGCTTGCTTATGCTCATAAACAGTAAAGCTGTATCCATCGAACCGGTTTAATGACGAAAAAAGTGAAATCCATACATATCCTTTTGAATCCTGATAAATACCATGAATAGATGTACCCGATAATCCCTCAGAAGGTGAATAAAATCGGTCATTTTGTGCGTATAGTCTTAAACAGGAGATCAATAGAAAAAGAAGGAAAATCGTTTTTTTTGACATGACACAAATTTATTGGAACGAAAATAGAGAAAAATCCAGTCAATTTGTATCATCTTAAAATACAAAACTTTGTAAGTAATTGACAATTAGGACTCTAATATTGTTCGTGTAACATTGTTGCAAAAGAATGAAACAATAGTATAAATATTTTTTAAGATTTCTTTAAACATGGTATCATTGATTTTAATACTGCGATTGGCTTTACCTTATATTTGCTCTTGATCATTCGGAAATCAAATTTTTAATTAACCAGTCAGATGAAAACAAGCAGATTTTGGGGCAATAGATCGTTAATTCTTTCCTTCATTGAGTGGTTTCTGATACTTTTGGTGATTTTTATTTTTGTATTGATATTTTACCTGATTCTTTTCTAACTATGGTCATAAGAACGAATTTAATCTTTTAAACAATGAAAAATATGAAAACAAAACAACACGACAAGACTTTCAATCTTCTTATAAGAGAACTTCTCCTGATAGCAGTTTTAATCCTGATTGTTTCAATACAGAAAAGCTTTTCTCAACCTGAATGTATGCCATGGGGCAATATCAGAAGTTTCCATGTTGATGGTGAAAAAATGGTTTTCGAAACCTCCATTCGCTCGGTGAAACCCGACTGGAGCAGTTGTATTTCATCCGAACGATGCAACTGGCAAGGTGAACAAACTTATTCGTTTGATGCAAAAATCACCAGAATGTCGCATTTTTTGCAGGAACTTCCACTTAATTATGCCGTAACTTCTACCCAAACGAGTTATAACTCTGTTATTCAGGATATTACTATAAATACAACTGCCCCAATCGATCAGGCGGGTACTTACTATTGTTTTGAAGTGCTGGGTAGCGATTTTGTGGGTGGTACGATCGATATTTATTCAGGTCAATCAAAAAGAGGCTCTGCTGATTTAAAAGCATCGCTCCCAGCCAGTAAAACAGAATATATAAGGGCAAAGGGAAACAGAATCGTTGTTAAATCGGCTACACGTGAGTATGAAGTGATCGCAGGAACTAATACCGAAATATTCGTCAAACAAAGCCATATCGACAGGCCTAATCACCTGAACGACCCACTACCCGTAAAAAAGTTTGTTGCTTCGGATCCTTTACAACCTATAGCTCCTTACCAAATTTATTTCACAGCTATTGATGGAAAAGCCAAAAAAGGAGATAAAAGAATTTTGAAATACACCATCAATGTTAAAGGTACAGTTGATAAAGAGGATGTTAAAATCTCACTCGATCCTTCAAAACCCGGACGTCCGTTTAAGGGCATTGGCAGTAATTACCGCGTAGGTGATGTCAGCAGAGATTCGGATGTAATATTTTATTGTTTGGACAGTATGCGCGTTTCCTGGGGTCGGATAGCGCTCGATTGGAGAGAATGGCAACCCAACGAGAATGAAAACCCATTGATTAATGCCCGTGCCGGAAAATTAAAGAAAGAGTTTTATCAACAGATAGAAATGGCAAAGATATTGGCTAAGCGAAATATCCCTCTAATTTTATCCGTTTGGGTTCCTCCGGTTTGGGCCATCGATTCCACAAAAGATAATCATCTGCCCCTTGAGCACGATATTAAAAAGTCGCTCAACCCCAAACCTATTCAACAAATGTGTAAATCGATTGCCGATTATATCGAATTCTTAAAAACCGATTATGGCATTGAAATACCTTTATTCAGTTTCAATGAAATTGATTATGGCGTTTGGGTTTATATGACCCCTGAAGAACATGCTTATTACAATAAATGTTTTGGAAGCTATTTTTCATCGCGTGGCCTCATTACCAAAATGTTGCTGGGCGATACCGGTGCCGGAACGATCAGGTCCAATAAAATTGTGCTCCCCACCGTGGCCGATTCTACCATCCATAAATACATCGGTGCTGTTTCAATTCATACCTATCATGGATGTACAACAGCCGACCTGAAAGCCTGGCTTTTGTCAGCTCAAAAATTGAATTTACCGTTAATGGTGGTTGAAGGTGGTCCAAATTCAGCTGAACATCGATACTCAATCAATTTCACTGAAAAGTGGTTTCAGCTATCTGAAATTGATTTGTATGTGAGGATTTGCCGTGATGCCCAACCGGAAACGATTATGGAATGGCAACTCACCCGCAACTATTCTGTAATGATTGGTCAGGGTTTATATGGCGATAATGGTCCTCTCCGACCTACTCAGCGATTCTGGAATTTAAAACAGTTAGGCTCAACTCCAGAAGGCTCCTTCTGGATTCCTTGTCATGCTGCCAAGCCAAATGTATCAGCGGCTGCTTATGCAGATATTCTGCATGGTTTATATACAATTCATCTTGTAAACAACAGTGCCACACGCAAATCAGTCATTACCAACATCCCTGAAAATGTCAAATCGATGAATGTCTATAGAACAGATTATACGAGAGGCATGCAAAAAGCCGAAAGTGTGCCTGTGAAAAATGGTTCTGCCGAAGTCGTATTGGAATCTGCTTGTTATACAACCGTAACGAATGCTATTTTCAAGTAGACAGACTCTTTAATCAAATGAAAACCATTTTAATAATGATAAGCAACAATAGTTCAAAATTCCGGCTCCTCATTTTTTCATTTCGAACAGCATTCGTTATTTTGTACCTTCTAATCGGTCAATTGAATTTGATCTCTGCCCAGAATTCAACTGTTTTGATCGACGACAATTTCAACTTACCCGGTAAAAACTGGAAAGAAATCAAGCTGAACGGTGCAACCATTGGAAGTATCAAGCTCAAAAAACAATCACTTTCGGTAACCAATAATTCGAAAGTTGGAGCCTATGGTTTGTATAACGTGAAACCTCTTTCAGGAAATTTCTATGCTGAAGCCGAATTTGCAGAAGAGGACGTAGTTGGATTGGCTTTGATGGCAAGCAAAAACGGTGTCCCGGATGTGGCGAATTTTACCATGATAGCCGTATCTAAACGTTCAGGAATCACAGTGATCAACCAATACGACCGCCAAGATAATGTCGAAAATGTACACGACCCTAAAAAAGTGATCGATCCGTTGCGATACGAATCCAAGTTGGACAGCCAGACCTTTTCTGTTCCTTTCAAATCTACAAACCTAAAAATCAGGATTTTGCACGAATCGCTTTCGAATACCTTCCATTTTTACTATGGGACAACCCTAAAAAAATGGGGAATCACCTCGAATGACTGGATGGAAGTCGCCCCACAATATAGTTGGCTACCTGGAGATCAGCAATATTTCGTTGCTCTGGTTGGACGGGTGGCGGAAAATTTAAAACCCAAAGCAGCAGTTTATAAACAAGTCAAAGTTGTTCAAACACCAACAGAGGATCAGGATGACAATACAACCGGTTTTAAAGCGGTCAAACGAAATTTCTCCTGGTCGGGCTTTGAAGGTGATGCCACGGTTGTTTCCTTCGGAAAAGAATTTGCCTGCGACAAAAACATCAAGTTTGTGATCTGGGATCGGGCCAACAACGCACCTGTCTGGAGATTAACCAACCAGTTCCTGCTTAATTTCGAATTCTTTGAAGGTGGCGATTCGCTTTATCCGGGTTGCCACGAAGCGATGTCAGACCGGCAGCGGCATGGACAGTCGGTTACGATTGTTGAGGACAATGCAGTACGTAAAATCATTCACTGGCATGGCATCCCGCTAAATCCGGAATACAATTTTACCGGTGAAAACCTTTATGGAAAACAGTTTCCTTATTTTGATGAATATTGGACTTTTTATCCCGATGGTACCGGAACACGACAGTTAATTGATACCCCTAACCTGGATGTCGATCATCGACGCAGTTGGGGACCTGAAGTCATTGAACTCATGCCAATTGGCGGTTCTCTTGTTGAAGCTGGCGATTTGTGCAATTCCCCTGCCCTATCGGTCTTTAACATGACCGATTCGGTTAAAACATACTTTCCTCAGCCCACAAATAAAACTTATTCAAAGGATTCTTGGGGATGGGATCAGATTGTTTATGACTGCCACTTCAAGAATAACATGCCTGATTTTTATACAGTTTACAGCCAGTCAGAAGCTTACCCTGAAATTTGGCCTGGAATAAAAATTGAAACACAGATAGCCTGG
>JBAXWR010000395.1:0-5785 GCA_037128295.1 Mariniphaga sp. | reverse complement strand
GATGTTCCGGGAGTTGGTGTTTGATTTTGACATCACTCCGTTTTTCCTCGATTCCAGTATCAATTCTGCCATTTGAGGCTTCTTTCAGGATCGCATAAAAGGAGGGTTTTACCAATGTACTGTAAGATCGGCTATGCGGTCCTGCCCACTGACCGGTCGGTTTGTGGTAATGGCGTGCAATAATCTCCCAACCAATGGAATAGAGTGAGTCGATTTGCTGTTTTGCCACTGGCTCAACAATATGTGATTTCATCCTGAACAATTCATCCAGCGCCACAATTGTATAGGTAGGGCTGTTGTATTCCGAAAACCCACCCTTGTCGAGCGTATAATCATAAAACCGTTTCAGGCGGGCGGAGGCGTATTCATTCAGATCCGGAAGGTTGAACAAATGTGAAACCATATAGGTCACGTAGGTTCCCATGATCGCAATATTGGTATAGCCCAGACCCACATTCCTTTTTTGTATCGACTTAGCTGCCAGGATCAGGGCATTTTTTATGGCAGGTTTCAACTTTTCCGGTATTCGGCTTTGATGCCCCATCCAAACGTCGAGAAGGCTGACTGCATTAAAATCGGCCCAGTTGAAATCGATGGGTGCTTTTTTGGTCGCCAATGGTTCTTCCATATAATAAGGCCACACTCCACACGATTTGGAAGTCGTGTCCTGATCCTGCAACGTGATTGTTTTTCCAATTACATCGAAAGCCCTTTGGGTATAACGATCATCACCCAAATCCAATAAAAGGACAGCGTATGAAAAAGAGGACCTGACTTCGTGAAATACGCCACTGCTTGCGTCAGTGTGGTAATTGTAACCGTTCAGTTTTTTGGTCAGCATCTTTTCTATGGAATCATACCTTGCGTGCATACCTGTAATTGATTCATTGACAATGTTTTTCTCATCATTGCCCAGCTGGACTTTCTGATATTGAATAAATCCATCGTTGTATTTTGATGTAGTGCACGAATAAAACAGGGAACTAATCAGGATAATTAATACATAATATGCTTTCATCTTTCAGGTCTTTATTTTTTGTTATTTAATTTGACTTTAATAATCTGTATTTAATAAATCGTAACGAATCACTTTTGGAGCTTGATCATTTTCTGCGCAAACCTTTGTCCCAGTGTTCTTTGCGAAGCGGCATCAAAATGAACAGTGTCACCTTTGTGCGTCAACCCTTTAGAAGTCACAATGGCTATATTGGGATGGGTATTCGAAATATGTTTCAATGCCTGATTGATCTCCTTTGCTTTGGGGTTCTTTTCACAATAAAAACGACCCAATTCTCCCACAACGAAGGGTAACTTGCTAATATCGACCATAAGTTCTTTTTGTAGATTAACAAGCAGCGAATCAAATCGTTGCTCATAAAACGGCACTCTTTCCTTTGAAGCATCACCTTCGCCCTGATGCCACAGGATGCCTTTCAATTGGCCATCTTGAAGTGCTATTTTTGTCCTTCGGATGGCATCATCATAAGGGTGTGTATTGGTAACTTTATCGTAAGCATTTGGCATCCATTGACTTATACTTGTACCACCTACCGCACACGGAATCAGTCCAATCTTTCTTTTGTTTTTATGCGCCATTGTTTTTCCAAAGATTAAACCCAACCCTGTACCCGCAACAGGCTTATCAAAATGGAGAGGTGATTTTGCAGGAACCCATTTGTTCTCTCTGTTCAGCATAAAAACATTCGGATCTGTTACAGTATCCTGCGCTTCAATATTTCCCCTTCCGGCCATATTCGATTGTCCAATCAACAAGTAGAGGTCATACCTTTCAACAGGAGCAGATTTGGTTTGCTGCCCGAAAACGGGGTTGTTTAGTGCAACAATTATAATCAGTGCCAAATAAAAATCAATAGTTCGGATACTCATGTGTTTAATTAATGTATGTCAATTAGTTACTTGTTAATTTATATTCCGGTAACGGCCAGCTTTGGTCTTTAGGCAACTGTTTTCCCTTTTTGACGCCAAAGATATTCTTTTCATTTGTAAGGTGTTTAACCGGGCTGATAATTGCTTTTGTTAATGAAGTTTGATTGAACAATACCAGCTCTTCACCTGCTTTCAAATCTACTTTAAATTCTCCGTTTCCAAGCGAAAGGATATTTCTATTGTCTTTACATATTGCTGTTGTCCAGTTATTTACTTTTAGGATGCAAGGTTCACCCGCAAGGCTTTTGATCCACACCCATTCGGTTTTGCCAGCTTTACGCGATGCACTTACCAGAAAACCCCCTCGCGCCCTTAACTGATCGAAGGAGGCCTCTTTCCAAAGATCGGGTACTGCCGGAAAGATCCTGATTTTATTTCCCCAGCTTTGTAATAGTAACTCCATGGTGGAGGCTGCGGCACTTAATGGGGTCTCAATTACAGGATTCCTGCCTCCTGCCTCTACATAAAAGGTGTTGGAAAGCAATTGACTGATGCCGATATTTCCCAGAAGAAAGTTTTGAAGAATCGCATATGCGTCGTTTCCTCTTCCCAAAGCGGCATAGAGCGAAGCTGCTCCGGTAAATGAATAACCAGCCAACCCTTTTCCGCCACCGATCTTGTGCCAATGCACCACCGATTTGTCGACCAGTTCGCGGTCAGCCTGCGCATCCGGATTCAACTGAAACAATGGGTAGAGTCCCAGCAAGTGGGAATAGTGCCGGTGCGACTGATCAACAGGTTGGTTACTTCCAATCATCAGTCCATTCTGGTCAACAGGATAGGGGACCAGATCTGCCACAGTTTGCTTCCATTTGGAAACCTCAATTGGTCTGGTATTGAATTTCTCATTCGACTCAATCAACGAATTGAGCAACCAGCGAAGGATAGCCAGGTTGTAATTTGTATTTGGGAAAGTTTCAAAACCTTTGTATTCAGGCGATCCCATTGGCAATAATCCGATCTTTCCTGACACGTCTCTTTGCTCCATCTTTTCATAAGCTGCTGCAATTTTCATTGCTTTGGGAACCCATTTCTCCTGGATGGATTTCCAATCTCCTGAATAGCTGTATTGCAGCCAGTAATTATGCATCGCCCAGGCAAAATCGCCCAAACGGGAACCTTTTGCAGCATCGAGTAATGCATCGAATTTTTCATCAATCAACCAATTCAGGTTCTCCGACAAATCCAGATGGTTGCTTTGATAGAAAGGCCAGTAGGTCAATTGGATATTGAGGTTCCACCAAAGTCCTGGCCATTGGCTGACCCGAAACCACGGACCAAAAAGGTCAAGTGGAGGTCCGTCCCTGCGTGTACCTGAGGCCATTTTGTAGAGCTGGATCCAGTAAAATGCTTCAATCCGTGCATCGGGAACTGAAAGAAATGACTGCTGATAAAAATTGTGCCACCAGTCGCGGTGCAATTTGTTGAGCAAAGATACTTTTTGATTGGCAACACCTAAAATTGCCTGGGTCGCTATCCCTTTAGAGCGATTGGCTGCTGGTACTTCATTGGCTATTGCGATAAAAAGTGAAGATTGACCTTGTTTCCCTGATGCCTGCTCTTTCCATGCCGTGGCATAATCACCACCGGCTAAAAGTGTTTGGACACAATAAGTTATGTCGCCATCCTTTGAAATCGCAGGAGGTGGATTTGTAATATATGCTTTGCTTTCAGCATTATCCGGAAAAACCTGAGCACGGGGCGAGGCCGGATTCCCGGGCAAGAATTCCCATTTGTAATCAGCTTTCTTGCCATCCTTCTTTTCGGTAGATGTTACTTCAATCAGGTTGACCATTTTATCGTAAGGTGTTAAAGCTCTGAAAGAAACCTCCCCCAGATCAGTGAGGATTTTTCCCCGGATCTCGGCATTCCACAAGTCCTGACGTAGCGTGCCTGAGATGATTTTGCCGATAGGTCGAAGTACCATTTTACCAATATCCAGGCGACAAAAGTCGTACATGACATTGGCACCGGGGATACCCATTGAAGATTTTTTGTCAGGAGCCTTCCTGTGATCAGTAACATCCTGTCGGCCAAGGTGGAAATCGATCCGGTTGTCCTTTAACGTGGCAAACACCATCATCCCCACTTGTCCGTTTCCAACAAATGCACCTTCATTCCATTGCAGTGGAAGCTCTTCCCAGATCAGGTCGTGCTGAGCCATAAAGGACGACCAGTCAATGGCCTTCTTAATCTGGCTTTTTAAAGCCCCTGAAACACAGAGAAGCATACAAATAGCAATGGCAGTTTTGCGTAAGAAATTAGTTTGAACCATTTCGAAAATCACTATAAATTTTGTAATGTATTGATTTTGATTTAAATATAATAATAAAAAATAATCTACCACGATAGTTGTACCTGATGATTTACTACCGGAACCTTTTTCCCCTGCCACAAAATATAGGTAACACCATCTGGAAATGTCAGGCTCACCGGGATTTTCCGTAACCATGGATGCAACCAGGGTATTTGCAACGTAAACGTCGTTCGGCCACTTTTATCGGTTGTTGGTTCAATCTTCAAGTGATTTCGAATGAATTGCCAGGTCATCAGCTCGCCCAAAGTGGCATACCAAACTTCCGGGCGGTTGGCAACCGAAGCGAGAACCTCTTCCAGAATTTTCGCTCCATCACCCGCCAATTCGTAGCTGTGTCCCCAAATGTATAAAATTGATCCCGGTTTTTGGATCAATTCCTCCATTTTTTCTTTGGTTTTCGTCGCACCCACTTTGAAATGGAAATTTGGGCGCATGGCCAATGGTTCCGGAATGGTATCGATCTGATTGTCGCCTATGGTAGTTGTCCGACCCGACCAATATCCTGCCTGGCGCAACGAACGCAACACATAATCGCCATCGAAATCATAAGCAGGTTGATAAACAAATGGATAGGCAAAGGAAATGACCGGATGTCCAAGAATTTTCTCCAGGTATCGGCGCATTTCAACAGCCTCGACTAAACACCGTTCCGGCGAAGAAAGGTAAAAAGGGGGATGACTCCATGAGTGTGAGCCAATCTCCATCCCCTTCGCTTCAAGCTCTCCCAACCGGGTATTCATAGCCGACCCGCGATTCATATAAAAAGTTCCCTTCATACCATATTTGTACAGGTATTCCATCACTTGCAAATCCATAATTTGTCCATCATCCCAACTGGTTACCACCGCCATTGATTTTCCTCCCGGAAACAAATCTATTTTTGGCTTCCATTTACCACGAAATCCAATGAGTTTTAATGTCCGGGTTTCGGTTTTCGTTGAATCGATAGCCAAGTTTAGTGGAAGATTTCCGGCACTACTCATGTCGGGAGAAACCGTTGTTGGATAATGCGTCAGTTGAATGGACGTCACCGGTTCGCCGGAGATTACCGATGGTTGTGTGTTCTTGTCTATAAAAACCCGAAGTTCACTGGTCAACGGAGTGGCAAATGCTTTTCCTTCCGGGGATACCCAATTCAATGCAATTGGTTTTGCCGAGCTTACAATGTAAACACCTGATTGTAAGGATAATGGAAGCGGGATAACCTGCCCGTTCACAGGAAGCTGGAACACAGACAGCAACTTCTCTATTGATGCAGGAGAAGCTGGTAATATCCGGATAGATCTGATGGCTACGGTATTAATATTGCGTTGTCCATTTTTAACCAATACGATTGCCGAAACCGATTTGCTGCTGTAGAAGCCAAAACTCCGGGTGTAGGTTCCCTTGGTAAATCCTGAATAATAAAGATCCAAGGTAGCTAACTTTTCTCCATCCTCTCTTTCAAAACAAAGGAGTTGATTGGGAGAAAAAGGGCCTTCCGGCTGATAGCAATCAAGATCTACCTGCCAAAGTCCGGCA
>JBAXWR010000394.1:0-5808 GCA_037128295.1 Mariniphaga sp. | reverse complement strand
ACTTGATTTCGATCTCTTTAATCAACTCAAAATGTCTAGAAAAATCCCAATCTTATTTTCAATCGTGATCTTACCTTTTATTTTTAGTTCATGTGCTACAATATTAAGTGGTTCAAGACAAAGGGTTCTTGTAGAAACAGAACCATCTGGATCAAGAGTGTTTATAGACAAAAAAGATCAGAATTTTGTTACACCTTGTGAAATTAAAGTAAAAAGGAAAAAGCAAATAGTGTTTTCTTTTCAAAAAGATGGCTTTAAAGACGAGGAAAAGACAGTTGATGCCAAATTTAATCCAGTTGTACTAGGTAATGTTATTTTAGGAGGTTTAATTGGTGGTGCAGTAGATTATGGTACCGGTGCTTGGTGGAAGTATGAAAATATAGTCTTTTCCCAATTAAAAAATGAAGAAGTTAAATTGAATGAGGCTCCCCCAATTCAGGAACCTGAAAACCCTAGTTATACCAATGAAGTACAAAAAATAACCACACAAAAAGGTTATATCATTGAGGTTGAGAGAACGTCAATCTATGTGGATTATACATCAAAAGATGTAAAAGTAGGCGACCGGTTACAGGTTGTTTCCGAACCTAAAATAATGGTACATCCTGTAACCAAGCAGAAGATAGTAAAAGAAGGTGAACTGATTGCAACGCTTGAAATTACCGAAACCCAAAGCGATTATTCGGTTGCCAGTAAAGTTATTCCTTCGAATGCCATTGCCAAGCTCAAAGTGGGAGATAAGGTGGCTTCGCCCCTACAAACGAGGACAAACGAATTGTTTGAAAATGAAGGACGTTCTAAATCCATTAAAGAGACGAATGTAAAAGATATTTCCAGCCATAATTTAATTTCGGATAAGAAAATAACAAATGATTCTAAATCTCAACATGTTAATATAAAACCTTCTTTAACGCGAGAAAATAATGCACTGGAATTTTATAATCATGCTACCGAAAAATTAAATTCCGGCGATAACAAAGGGGCGATAGATGGTTTTTCAAAGGCTATATTTCTTGATCGGGAGTATGCCGAGGCATACAATGACAGAGGGGTCGCTTATCAACGGATACGTAGATATAGCAAAGCTATACGTGACTATAAAGCTGCATTGAAAATTAAGCCAGACTTTGATATAGCAAGAGATAACAAAGCTTCAGCAAAATCATTGCGATCAGAAAGGACTAGTCTTATATTTAGCGCTGTTTCCCTCGGATTAAATGCTGCAAGTACTACAATTAATACGATCAATAACAATAGTTCAGTTCAGCCAACATATTCTACTGTACCCAATAAGACTAATTTCTCAAATTCAACTAAAAGAAAGTGTGTGAGATGTGGTGGAACTGGTATTAACCCATACGCAGAATCTGTGGCTACTTTTGGTAATACTGATGAACATTGGTGTGACTATTGTAAAAAATCGGTTTCTGCCAGTCATGGGGCACATTTGAGATGTCCTATTTGTAAAGGGACAGGATATAACTAATCATTGTTAAAAATCTAAAAACGATACTTCTATGAAAACCAAAATTCTTTTCTTATTATTCTTATTGGGATTTGGTGTGTCCCTTTTTGCCCAAACCTCCACAAAAGGTTACATTATTGAAATTGAAGGAACATCAGTTATTGTAGATTATACAGCTACTGATGTTAAAGTAGGCGACCGATTACAGGTATTTTCCGAACCTAAAGTAATGGTTCACCCTGTTACCAAGCTGCAGATTACAAAAGTTGGAGAGCTAATAGCTACGCTTGAAATTACCGAGACCAAGAGCAACTATTCGGTTGCAGGAAAAGTTATTCCGGTAAATGCCATTGCTAAACTCAAAGTGGGAGACAAGGTGAGTTTGTCTGGACAAATGTGTGCAAAGGAATTGCCGCAAAATAAGAAGATAAATAGTGCCGTTACCCAAATCCGCGAAAAGGATGAAAGTGTAGTTCCTGAAAAAAAGGTAGAAACAAAAGGATTTTCCAAAAACAAGAAAGCCGATGTGGTGATTGTGAAAGAAAACAATGATGATTTGGAAAATGACAGAAATATTTTTATTAACCAGCAAGTTGGGTATAATTATATACTTGATCCGGGAGATTATAAATTTCTGAACCTGACATGGAAACTAAAGATGGGTTATTTTTTATCGAAGAATTTGGCTGTTTTACCTTTTGTTGGGGCGGCATATACTAAAATGACTATACCATCAAAAGCTACTTCAGTTTACGAGCCCTATTTACTTACAATAAATGGTAAATTAACTAAATTCTGGCAATGGAATACATATAGAACTTCCGAAAAATCATCATCAACTACTAGTATTTACTTTGGTTCAGGGGTTCGCTATTATTTAAGCGACATTTTCGTTGAACCTAATTTTTATATGCAGATACCCGAAGAAGGTGATGTGTTTTTTAGTATCGATGGACAAATCGGCTATTCAAAATCTATCTCCGAAAAGCTTGCTCTTGAACTATCGGTTGGTTACATGACTGGCCTAGGTGAAAATTCAGGAGGATCGGGTATGCTTGAAGGAAATATAGGTCTAAGCTATTACATCAAATAAATAAAAATCACTAAGGTAACGAAACACAGGAAATGGATGATATTACTTTTGGTGAAGAAACAAAAATATTAATATTAGGGCTTGTGAACCGTTTACAGTCAAATACAAAACTTTTAAGCAAAATCGAAAATGAAAAATATTTATCTGACAGCAATTTTTATATTTTTTAATCTATTGGCGCATAGTCAAAACGCTCCTATAACAGGAGGATTCCATGTTGGTACCGATTATTCCGGAAATCAGTTCGTGTACTTTCAGGGAAATAATCAGACCGAATATAACTTGTCTGTAACGGTTAAATGTGTCAATGAACAACTCAATCAACAAAGAACTTGGCCATTTACTCTTAGTGCAGGCGGATCATTTTCAATTGGCCCAGGTGTCGGCTGGACATGGCAACGCGGAGAAAAGTTGTATGTATATTTTCCTAATGGACAGTCAATTTATTGGGTTTATGGTAACTCTGGAAGAAATCTTTCTTTTACAGGCAGGGAAGGTGAGTTTTGTACTGGAGATCGTCACAAATGCACATGTTCTGGTTATAAACCACGTTCTAGAGCGGACTGGCATTGTAAAAATTGTGATCACGTTAAATCAGATCATAAATTCTAAATCAAAAGAGGGCAACATTGATCCTGATTTTTTTAAAGGAGGGAATCCCATTTCACAGTTTAATAAAAATCAACAATGAAAACAAAAATTATTTTTGGACTGCTTTTAGCCTTGTTCTGTCAACTAAGTAGTTACGGGCAATACGAGTTGTATGATCTCCAATTTCAGATGAATATGCAGAATGCATATAGCAAAATTGAAACGAAACATTCATATACATGTTTTGATGGCAAAACGATCATATGCTTTTTTACTCTTGCCCGAATGAATGGTTTTGAAGAGGTATCAGCTCGTATTCAAGATAGCGGTCGGACAAAACGGATGTCTATGTCTTTAAATGTTGACAAAAGTAATCCAATGGTTGTAATGGTGATTGCAGGGGATGATGACTGGGAACTTTCGTATGGAGACCGGATTACAATCAGGTATGGCGAATCTTTAACCAAAACTTTAGTCATTGGAGTCGAAGATGGATTTTCAGAGCCGGATTGGAATGATTATAAAGAGTACCTTATTGCAGAGTCAAGACGACAAACTCAAAACACGACTATTAGTTACGAATCAAATCAACAGAATATAAATATTACGAGTGGTACACAACGCCAATGTGGCTACTGTAATGGTACAGGCAAATGTCCATATTGCAATTCAGCCGGTCAATCAAAAGCATGTGTAGAGAACCAATTAGGAGTTAGATGTTCCGATTCGTATTGTATTGCACACAATCATAAATGTAAGCATTGCGAAGGTACCCATATTTGTTCCAGGTGTAAAGGAAATGGTTACAAATAAATATAACTGACTATCAATATAAATTATCAATATAAACTATCATGAAAAAAAACAGAATTTGGATTTACCCGATTGCAATAATTGGTATATGTTCTTTGATTATAGCAGCTTGTACAAAAAATCAGGATGTTGTCAACCTCGATACTTCAGGTATTCCTACCGTGCAGATCTCTGGCGGTACTTTTACAATGGGTAGCCCTACAAATGAGGTTGGTAGATATTCGGATGAAATACAACATACAGTAACCTTAAGTGCATTCAAAATGAGCAAATTTGAGATTACCAATGCCCAATATGCGATATTCTTAAATAGTAAAAACATTGGCAAAGATGGCAAATACGCTACCGGTACTTATTCAGGCCAGGTATTAATTTTGGAAAGTTCTTTGGCAAGCTATGATTGGGGATTGCATTTCACAGGTGGAAAATGGATTCCGGTGTCAGGTTACGAAGACTATCCGGTTATCTATGTAAAGTGGTATGGTGCTGCTGAGTTTGCCAAAGATGCAGGTGGTCGGTTACCAACCGAAGCGGAGTGGGAATATGCTTGTCGCGCAGGTGGGACTACACAATTTAATACGGGTAGTTGTTTGAGCAACTCTCAAGCTAATTACGAATGGTCTTATCCATTAAGTAATTGTACAAATACAAACGTAATTTATCCGGGCAAAAACCAAGCTGTAACTACTTATTCTGCAAATGCATGGGGTTTGTGTTCAATGCATGGCAATGTTTTTGAATGGTGTAGCGATTGGTACGGAACTTATCCGGCTATTCAAACGAACCCAATCGGTGCACCGGCAGGGACAGAGCGCGTAGTTCGCGGTGGTTGCTGGGAAAAAGGTGCGCAACTATGCCGAAGTGCACAACGCAATTTTCTCTCCTCAGTCAAGGCCGGCCCCAGTATTGGTTTCCGTATTGTACTCCTCTGATAAGGCTAATTTGCCCTTGGTTGACTCAAATGAAAGGCAACGAGCAGAAATACGACATTAATGCCATCTATTTCAAGACTTAATTTTAATCTACTGTCATGTAAGGAAGTTCAGTCTATTTGTCCATTTTATCAATTCAAACCTTTAATAATGTTATGAGAATAAAAAATAAATTTTTAATTGTTCTGGGAATATTCTTCCTCACTTCGTGTCGTAAAGGAGATGATCCAGGAGTAAATTCTATCGCTACGTCAGCACAGTTTTGTAAATCCACGTTATCGTTGGTAACAGGTGGTAGGGAAAAACTCTTATTAATTGTTGACCCGGTTAATGCGTCGATAACTGGTGCTAGTTGGAGCTCATCCGACACCAGTGTTGCCACCGTTGACGATCAGGGTATTGTTACCGCTCTGGCTAATGGAGAAACAACAATAACTGTAACAGTTGGAAGTTCGATAAAGGAGCATTGTACTGCCAAAATCATTGCTTCTCCAATAAAAAATTTGGTATTGCCAAAGGTACAATACCCAATTGCTAAAGATGCCCTTTTTTTTATTCAGGGCGAAGGCTTTAAAACAGGTGATAAGATTCGACTTCGAAAAATAAACACTTCTGCTTCATCTTTAAAATCTGCTCAGACCGATGACGATATTATTGCCCAAATCCATGAGCAAGCGGCAAACTATATCTCATTCTATTGTTCGGTTACTCCCGCTTGGTATTCCATTATTTTAGAGGAAGATAATTCCCAATTCAATTTGGGTAATGTGAATGTTGTAACTCCAAATATTCCTGAATATACCTATGATAAAAACAAAATAATTTGGGAAGATACGCATTGGAGAAGATTTCAATTAAGGGGAAAGGTAAAGAAAATGAATACAATTGAGGAGACCCCTTATTGGGCATCAAAA
>JBAXWR010000393.1:0-5817 GCA_037128295.1 Mariniphaga sp. | reverse complement strand
TCGTGCGGTAAATTCTTGTTCAAAAGGAACAACAAGTCAGGGCGCTGCTCACCCTCATAATCGAAATGAAAAAAGTACTGGCTTGCATGTACCTGTGCATCAGTACGTCCGCAACCTACAATTGTAACCGGGGTTTTCAGTATCCGGCTAAGGATGGTTTCGATAACCTCCTGAACACTCACAATCCCCGGTAGCCTTTGCCAGCCCCGGTAGTTGTTCCCGTTATAAGCGATGTGAATAAAATAGCGCAAAGAGGTTATTTTTTATATTTCTGATTATCAATACTAAATTGTTTCAAATGGAAATTCCGGCAAGGTTTAAAATAGTAGTTTTATATCGTTTTATCCATCCTCGCACTTTCCTTATTTTTATCAAAATTAATGCTATTTTTGAATAGAAAAATATTTAGCCTTATGAAATCAATCAACCCGTTCACAGGCGAAGTCATCAAGGATTACACGGAACATACCTCCGAAGAAGTAAACAGGATCATCGATCAGGTCGATACGGCTTTCCAGCAATGGAAACTCACTGATTTTGAGCATCGTGCCAAACTGATGAAAAACCTTCAGGCGAAGCTGCTCGAAAGAAAGGAAGAATTGGCAGGAATTATCGTTTCCGAAATGGGCAAAGTATTTCGTGAGGCACAAGGCGAAGTCGAAAAATGTGCCTTGGTTTGTGGGTTTTACGCCGAAAATGCTGCAAAGTTCTTGAGCAACGAAACCATTCAAACACAGGCAACTGCATCTTATATCTCCTACCAACCCATTGGGACAGTTTTGGCGGTGATGCCGTGGAATTTCCCTTTCTGGCAGGTTTTCAGGTTTTTGGCTCCTGCTTTGATGGCAGGAAATACCGGAGTCCTGAAACACGCATCCAATGTTTCAGGTTGTGCATTGGCAATTGAACAACTTGTGGCCGAAGCTGGTTTCCCAGAAAATGTGTTCAGGACTTTATTGATTGGCTCAACCAAGGTAAAGGATGTTATTGAAAATACTCTGATCAAGGCAGTTACATTGACAGGTAGTACTCCTGCCGGAAAAGTTGTGGCATCGGCTGTCGGATCGGTCCTCAAAAAATCGGTCCTCGAATTGGGTGGAAGCGATCCTTATGTGGTCCTGGAGGATGCAGATATCGAACTGGCTGTCAAGGCATGTGTGTCTGGCCGTTTGCTCAATGCCGGACAGAGTTGCATCGGTGCCAAACGGTTTATTGTTGCAGACAAGATTTATGATACTTTTGAATCGAGGTTTGTGGAATTGATGGGGGAAGCCAATTATGGGAACCCGATGAACCCACAGATTACAATTGGTCCATTGGCACGTCACGACCTGAGGGATGAACTGCACCTTCAGGTTACCAAAAGTGTCGATCTCGGGGCAAGGTTGCTGCTTGGTGGATTTATTCCGGAAGGAGATGCGCCACTTTATCCTCCAACTATTTTAACGGATGTAATACCCGGAATGCCGGCTTATCACGAAGAGATGTTCGGACCAGTTGCTGTATTGTTCCGGGCTATAACAGAGGAAGATGCGATCCGGATTGCCAATGACACCGTTTTTGGGTTAGGTGCCGCCATCTTCACAAACGACATCGAAAAAGGTAAACTATTGGCTGAAAAAGGGTTGGAGGCTGGTTGCGTTTTTGTGAACGACTTTGTAAAATCCGATCCACGGCTGCCGTTTGGTGGTGTCAAAGAGAGTGGTTATGGCCGCGAACTTTCAACCGTTGGCATCCGCGAATTTGTGAATATCAAAACCATCGTGGTTAAGTAGAGAAAAATACTTTTTGCGTACTCCGCGTACTTTGCGAGACTAAAAAAATATTTCTCGCAAAGATCGCCAAGACCGCAAAGGATCTAATAAACAAAACTTTGCGTACTCCGCGTGCTTTGCGAGACAATAAAAAAAATCTCTCGCAATGCACGCTAAGATCGCAAAGAATATAAACATCTAATTATCAAATACTTATAAAATGCGTAACATCTTTCTGATTCTTCTTTTCCTGTCCCTGCAAAGCAAAGCAGCAGAGCCTGTTTATTTGTTTTCCTACTTTATCGACAACGGTCAGGACGGCTTGCATTTGGCCTACAGCAAAGACGGACTAAAGTGGGAAACTTTAAACAACGGCAAATCGTACCTGACCCCCACCGCCGGAGTCGATAAGCTGATGCGCGACCCATTTGTTTTACAAGGTAAAGATGGCTTGTTCCACATGGTGTGGACATGTAGCTGGAAGGAGCAACAGATCGGATATGCTTCCTCCAAAGACCTGATCAACTGGTCGGAACAAAAATCAGTTCCTGTGATGGCCCACGAACCGACTGCAAAAAACTGCTGGGCACCCGAAATAGTCTATGATCCTGAAAATAAGAATTATATCATTTTTTGGGCCACCACAATTCCTGGCCGACATTCGGATGTTGCAGGTTCCGAAACAGAGAAAGGTCTGAACCACAGGATGTATTGCACTACGACTGCCGATTTTAAGGAATTTAGTCCGACAAAAATGTTCTTCAATCCTGATTTCAGCGTGATCGATGCAACGATCCTCCCAAAGAACAAGAAGTTTTATATGTTCCTGAAAAACGAAAACCCCAATCCGCCAGAGAAAAACATCCGGATGACCGAATCGGAACATGCTTCAGGCCCCTATCCTACCAACGTTTCTGCTCCGATTACCGGGAAATATTGGGCGGAAGGACCCACAGCACTAGAAGTCGGAGAATATGTCTATATTTATTTCGATAAATATCGCGATCACAAATACGGGGCCATACGGTCCAAAAATTTAAAAGATTGGGAAGATGTCTCCGATCAGGTCAGCTTTCCCAAAGAGGCCCGCCACGGCACGGCCTTTAAGGTTTCCGATAAAATATTCAAAAATTTAATCCAGCCCAAATGACCTACTTAAAGCCTTTATTAACAATTGTTTCAATCTTATTGATCAGCAGTGTATTTGCTCAAAGTCAAATTTCAGTTTCAGGATTGACCTGCGAATCGAAGTCAAATCCTGTTGGAATCGAAATCAAAAATCCGCGTTTAAGCTGGATCATCAGTTCTTCTGAAAGGAATACGGTACAATCAGATTATCATATACTTGTATCAGACAGTCCCGAAAAGCTTCAAAATAATATCGGGAATATCTGGGATTCCAAAGTTGTAAAATCCGACCGTTCAATACAGATCGAATATTCTGGATTACCCCTTAGTTCTGAGAAGACCTATTACTGGAAAGTAAAGGTGACCAACCAGAACGGGAAAACAACCGATTGGAGCGAGACTGCAACCTGGCAGATGGGACTTTTGACTGCAAGCGATTGGGAAAATGCGAAATGGATTGGTTATGAAAACCTTCCCGACTCAATGAAAGTCGTGCCTGCCGTTCATGGTAATGGCAAGGAATTGGGGAATAAGGCAATCAAAAGGACCATCATCCCACAGTTCAGGAAGGAGTTCAAAGTTGATCAAAAAATCCAAAGTGCAAAATTATATATTAGTGGATTAGGTCAATACGAAGCTATTTTAAATGGTTTACAGATTGGAAAAAGCTTTCTGTCTCCCGGTTGGACTTTTTACGATAAGACCTGTCTTTACAATACTTACGATATTACGGCCCAACTTCAGCAAGGTAAAAACGCAATTGGTGTGATTGTTGGGAATGGATTTTACAACATTAACCGCGAGCGATACACCAAAATTGTTATCGCCTATGGGATGCCGAAGATGATCTGTAAATTGAAAGTCAATTACACTGACGGCACTTCAACAACCGTTGTTTCAGGTACAGACTGGAAATGTACACCATCCCCAATAAAATTTACAAGTATCTATGGTGGTGAAGACTATGATGCAACCCTCGAACAAAAAGGATGGGAACTGCCATCGTTTAATGATTCAAAATGGCAACCGGCTATTTTGGCCACTGTCCCAACAGGTAAACTGACCGCTGAAACCGATTATCCGGTAACTGTCAACCAGATCATTAAAGCAAAAAAAATTGAGCAGAATCAACCTGGAAAATACCTTTACGATTTTGGACAAAACTGTTCCGGGATCGTGCAATTGGTTGTATCTGGAAAAAAGGGGGATGTCGTAAAGTTGATTCCGGGAGAACTGATCACCAAGGACAAGAAGATCAACCAGCGTGCATCGGGAGACCCCTATTATTTTACTTATATCCTGAAGGGCGACGGAATTGAAGTCTGGAGGCCACAATTCACTTATTATGGTTTCAGGTATGTGATGGTCGAAGGTGCAGCCCCTGAATCGGAAAAGTTGGACAACAGTGTTGCAAAAATACTTGATTTACAATTGCTCCACACCTGCAATTCCGCACCGAAGAATGGTGAATTCTCGTGTTCCAACCAGTTGTTCAATCAGATATATACCTTAATCGATTGGGCAATTCGGAGCAACCTGCAAAGCGTCACTACAGACTGTCCCCACCGCGAAAAGTTGGGATGGCTCGAACAAACCTATTTGATGGGAGCTTCGATGCACTACAACTATGCCTTGTACCCACTTTATGTAAAGGCGGTTCGTGATATGATCGATTCACAATTGGATAATGGGTTAGTCCCCGATATCGCACCAGAATATGTCCCGTTTGGTGGAGGTTTCCGCGATTCGCCCGAATGGGGAAGCGCCGGCGTCATCCTTCCCTGGATGGTATGGCAATGGTATGGCGATCAATCGATCCTCAAAGAGGCGATGCCGATGATGAAAAAATATGTGGCTTATCTTGGCACAAAAGCCGATGGCCATATCCTATCACATGGATTGGGCGACTGGTTCGATTATGGCCCGAAATCACCAGGAGAAGCACAATTGACACCAAAAGCGTTAACTGCCACAGCCATTTACTATTATGACATCGTACTGCTGACCAAAATGATGGAATTAACAAACAATCAGGATGATGCAAGGAAGATGGCAGCACTTGGCCAGGAAGTCAAAAAAGCTTTCAATGCCAAATTTTTCAACAGTCAGACAAAAGTCTATTCGACAGGAAGCCAAACGGCGATGTCGATGCCATTGTGTGTAGGATTGGTTGATGCGAAAGACCGTCAGGAAGTATTTAAAAATATGGTTGATTCGATTACTATTTCTGGTAAGAAGCTGACTGCCGGGGATATCGGTTTTCATTTTTTGGTGAAGGCACTTGAAGAAGGCGGTGGTTCCCAACTGTTGTTTGATATGAACTTCCGTGATGATGTTCCTGGCTATGGATTTCAATTGAAAAAAGGGGCAACAGCATTGACCGAATCGTGGCCTGCCCTCGAAGAAGTTTCGAATAACCACCTGATGCTGGGCCATTTGATGGAGTGGTTCTACACTGGCCTTGGCGGGATTAAACAGGAGGAGAACAGTGTGGCCTTTAAAAATATTGTAATCCGACCCGAAATCGTAGGCGACATCACCCATGCCAAAACAACCTACCAATCGCTTTATGGTCCGATCAAAAGTGAATGGAAAAAAGAGGCCAAATCTTTGGAATTGAAAGTTTCGATACCCGCAAATACGTCTGCAACAATCTATCTTCCAACAAATAACCCATCATCAGTAACCGAAGGTGGAAAGGTTGTGGCCGTATCTAAAACTGGGGATGGCAAATTTTTCTTCAAAGTAGGATCGGGAAACTATGTTTTTTCAATGACGCACTGACCTATTGAATCGTGATCGGGAGCTATTTCGGAATTTGCTAATTTCCAAATTATTAGGTGGATTGGCGGTTTTGATTACCTTTGTAGACGTAAAAAATTGATCACTTTAAACAGATTCATGAAACGTATTATTGAGTACAGAAGGTTATTAG
>JBAXWR010000392.1:0-5853 GCA_037128295.1 Mariniphaga sp. | reverse complement strand
TCCTGCTCCTTATCTATCCCGTATGCAAGGGCGCTTGCTGTTGGTTCATTGATTTGAATGCCCCCGAGTGTATAATCGGCCAATGACTCGCATCCATTCGAAAAAGCTTTCACTTTTATGGATTGTAAGCCCGGTTTCAAATAGGTGTGTGAGATTTGTGAAATGGTATCGGTGGTGGCATGTTTTAAAGCTTGCGTCACCAATCCGGTACTGTCCCCAAAGTCCCAGATCAATTGATCAATTTTGTTGTTAACACTTGTGACAAAATTTACTGGACTTTTCTGGCAGAAATCAGCCCGCGTGTAGGTGATATTGGTGATTGTCTGTGGAGAGCCCACTGAGACCATTTTGACCATTTTTTTCTGATCAAAATCTCCAACAACGATTATAGCCTGTAAATCAGGTCTGTACCAATCACTCCTAAAGCGGCGCACAACTTCCGGATTACATTTGTCCACAATTTCCATTTTTCCGATAGGTAACCGGTCTGCATATTTTGAATCTTTCAGGAACATGGGCAGCCATTGGTTCATCATCCGTTTTTGTGCTCCCTGCCCGCCACGCCATTCCTCGTGAATAACACCTCTCTCTTTATTGATTTCTTCGTCAGAATCGGTTTCCTGTGAAGCCCAGTCAAAAAGAACCTGTAGCCCTTTTTGAATGTATTCCTCCTTGTCAAGTGGAACTTTTATCATGTAAACGGTTTCATCGAAACTCGTATAGGCATTGATTTCAGGACCGAATTCCATCCCAATCGATTCAAAATATTTGACCAACTCATTTTTGGGAAAGTTCTTTGTCCCATTAAAACTCATATGTTCGCAAAAATGGGCAATTCCCAATTGATCGGGATCCTCGAGAACTGAACCCGCCGATACGACAAGCATCATCTCTGCCCTATTCTTGGGGGTTGAATTCGATTTTACGTAGTAAGTCAAACCGTTTTTGAGTGTCCCTTTGCTTGTAGCCGGATTGAAAGGTATTTTATCGGTCAGTTGGAACGGTTGAGAAAATAGAGTGAAAATCAATAGCACCAAAAACGCTGTCAGTGATAGTTTTTTCATGGATATTATTTATTAAAAATGTTTATTAACTGCATGGCTGAAGCCATCTTCATAATGGGGAAGGCACACTCGGTATTTTGACTTAAGCTCCTCCGGGGCATTATCAACAACATACGAATGTTCTGTAAAATCGAGCATTTCAAGATCATTGAAATCATTTCCGATCCCTAATGTATTTTCCCGGTCAATTCCGGTAATGCGGCAAATTTCCTCAATTCCATAAGCCTTGGAAACTCCGTTTGGGAAAATTTCCATCCAGATATAACCGGGATGTAGTGGCGAGGAGGTCTTGATCAAACTCAAATCAGGGAAGGAAGTCCTTATTTTTTCCTTTACGATCTCAAATTGATCACTCTCCCGATCGAAAAACATTAAAAATTGCGAAGACGCAAATAGATTTTCAGGATCAATTTTGACAGCATCTCCCATTTTTCTGTGATGCTCAACGTAACGCGTAAGTTCTTCACACTCGTAGCTTTCCCACCATCCAAAATTATGGTTGTCGGGCAATTCACGGGAAACTTTGAAATTATAATGGCCTTCGATCAGGAAATGGACAAGTTCTTTTGTGGTTTCCAGGGGTATTGACAACGATCTGATCATTTTTTGTGTTTTCCAGTCAACAATTCCGGCACCGGACGATAGGATTACATAATCAAAAGGACTATTTTCATCCAATACAAGCCTGACCTTGAACAGGTTCCGACCCGTGGCTGCAACCCTGCATATCCCCGATTTTCCTAATTTTTCGAGTGTTTTTCTATCTTGTGGACTTATTGAATGATCTGATTGCAAGAGTGTTCCATCAAGATCGGTAATTACCATCCTTATATCTGACATATAATTATAAATGTATGTATATCAATTTTTTAACTAAATCAAATTTTATCATCGATTTACAAATAAGAAACTATTATTAGCAAAAATTTAAGCTGGCTAAATTAGGATATTGAATTGGTAATGCTACAATATTAATTGAGTTAAATTTCTGATGAGACAATAAATTATGACCATCCCAAGTTAATAGGAATGGTTAAGGATTTGTTCCTTCAATAGGGTAATGTAATTCCAAACTGATTTATTCTGGTTGTTCAAAAACAGTGGCATTTGTTCAATTCTCAATATAAATAAATTGTTAAGGTTTATATTTGACAGCATGATCTTTAACTTGATAAATGGGGTTATGATCCGCATAAAACAGAGTGGAAATTGATTGATTTTTTATAAATTTCATGAATGGATAATTGTGGCTTTTGAATTGCAAATCTGTAGTTTAGTAGATTAGTAACATTTTCGTGCCAATAAAGTCTGTTTTGTTTTAACTTGTTTTAGTATTACTATTAATAATTAATAATTCGAAACTCTTAACGTCCAATTTGCCCCTCTATTGGGCATTTTCCCCAATTTTAAATAGTGTCCGTTATTGCGAATCTGACTTTTTATTTAACTTTGTCGCTATGGAAAAGAGATGTGTCTCGCAACTATAAATATTTTACTATTCAGGCTTTTCTCCCTGGGGATTGCCGGAAGAAGTATGATCCGAAAGCTGCATTTGCATCTCAAATTCTCAAATATTGATTCAATTACTAATTAAAAAAAGTATGAAACGATTTCTTTCATTAATCTTGGTTTTTGCTTTACCAGCTCTGGTTTTTGGCAGTGAGGCTGATCTCAAAATTCCAACGCTTGATCCTTCCCAAAACAGTATGCTGATGTTTGGGTTTGTTATTTGTATCCTGGGATTACTCTTTGGATTGTACCAGTTTATTCGCGTTAAAAATCTGGGAGCCCACAAGAGCATGCTAGATGTTGCGAACATCATTTTTGAAACCTGCAAAACTTATCTGATCCAGCAGGGGAAATTTTTATTGATCCTGTTTGCTTTTATTGCAGCCTGTATCGCCTTCTATTTCGGTTATCTTCAGGAGATGAGTTTTGGAGGCGTGTTATTGATCCTTAGCTGGTCGGTTGTAGGTATTCTTGGATCATATGGCGTAGCCTGGTTTGGAATACGTATGAATACATTGGCCAACAGCCGTATGGCTTTTGCTTCGCTTGAGCGTAAACCGATCAAATTATTGAACATCCCCTTGGATGCAGGGATGAGTATTGGTGTCCTTTTGGTAAGTGTCGAGTTGATCATGATGCTTATTATCTTGCTTTTCATCCCACGCGAATTTGCTGGTGCCAGTTTTATTGGTTTTGCAATTGGCGAATCCCTTGGTGCCTCAGCTCTTCGTATTGCAGGCGGTATCTTTACAAAGATCGCCGATATCGGTAGCGATTTGATGAAAGTTGTATTTAAAATCAAGGAAGACGACCCACGTAATCCAGGTGTTATTGCAGACTGTACAGGTGATAACGCTGGAGATAGCGTAGGCCCAACTGCCGATGGTTTCGAAACTTATGGTGTTACCGGTGTAGCCCTGATCAGTTTTATCGTTCTTGCCGTTGCAAATGTTGCCGACCAAACACTATTACTTACATGGATATTCCTGATGCGTATCCTGATGGTCGTTACATCTATTGTAGCTTTCTATGTAAATAAGGTATATACAAACGCCAAATATCATGACGATCTGGATCTTGATTTTGAGAAGCCCCTCACCAATCTGGTTTGGATTACCTCAATTCTTTCGATTCTTGTGACTTTTGCTGTCAGCTATTTTATGCTTGGAGGATTGGCCAATAACCTTTGGCTTACTTTATCAATCATCATAAGCTGTGGAACATTGGGTGCTGCCCTTATTCCTGAATTTACGAAGATTTTTACAAGCCCAAAATCGGCCCATGTCAACGAAATCGTTACAGCTTCACGTGAAGGTGGTGCATCGCTGAACATCCTTTCAGGTCTTGTTGCCGGTAACTTCAGTGCTTTCTGGCAGGGTATGGTATTCTTTGTTTTGATGTTCATTGCTTATTTTGCATCAACTCACGGACTTAATGCTTTGATGATTTATCCATCTATTTTTGCTTTTGGACTTGTTGCTTTTGGTTTTCTTGGCATGGGTCCTGTTACTATCGCTGTTGACAGCTATGGTCCGGTAACCGATAATGCTCAGAGTATCTATGAACTTTCATTGATCGAGGAAAATCCAAATGCTGCCAAAGAAATCGAAAAAGAATTTGGGTTCAAACCAGACTTCGAAAATGCCAAACATTATTTGGAAGCAAACGACGGCGCAGGGAACACATTTAAAGCAACTGCGAAACCTGTGCTTATTGGTACAGCGGTTGTAGGTGCTACCACAATGATCTTCTCTTTAATCCTTGTTATCAAAAACAAGTTTGGTATCGAACCGGAAACGATCCTCAATGTATTAAATCCTTATACTATTCTTGGCTTCCTTGCTGGAGGTTCTGTAATATATTGGTTTACAGGAGCTTCAATTCAGGCTGTTACTACAGGTGCTTACAGGGCAGTTGAGTACATCAAGAAAAATATCCATCTTGACGAAGGTGCCGATAGTAGTGCCTCTATCGAAACATCAAAAGAGGTTGTGAAGATTTGTACACAATATGCCCAGACAGGAATGTTTAATATCTTTATTGCGATCTTCTCTTTTGCTTTGGCTTTTGCTTTCTTCGCCGGCTACCGTGATTTGACCGCTACAAACCCTGTCATCATGTATGCTGCAACTTCATTCTTTGTAAGTTATCTGATTTCGATTGCTGTTTTCGGATTGTTCCAGGCTTTATTTATGGCTAATGCAGGTGGTGCATGGGACAATGCCAAAAAGGTTGTGGAAGTTGACTTGCGCGAAAAGGGTACACCGCTTCACGAAGCTTCGATCGTGGGTGATACAGTTGGTGATCCTTTCAAGGATACTTCTTCTGTTGCTTTAAACCCGATTATCAAGTTTACGACACTGTTTGGTTTATTGGCAATGGAAATTGCGATCAGTGATAGTTTCTTTGCTGTTGCACCATATGTAGGAGCAGTTTTCTTTGTAATCGCGCTTTACTTTGTTTACCGTTCTTTCTATAACATGCGAATTGTCAAGGAATAAGATCTTTACCATAAATGGACATAATTTAACAAATTTTAATGTCTGTTTAATCGTCTTAACTAAAATTTAGGGCATATTTGTAATGTAAGAGTAACGCATTTTTTTTTCATAGATTTTGGTTAGGTTATCATAGGGCATCCTCAAAAGGGGTGCCTTTTGTTTTGTGATGGGTTTGTAGGGTTGAGATTCATAAAAATTCTGTAGAGGGTAAATCCAGTCCCGTCTTAAGGGAGCTTTGCGCTTTTCCAGAACTTCGATCAAGTACTTTTTTTTGATGTTGTTTCCTTTCACTAAGAGGTGTAGTCCTTTTTCCCCGGGTAGGCGATCCAAAAATCCTTCGATCTTTTAAGGTGGTTTTTTCTCGGGACCGCTTACCCTGGGTTATTCAGGTTTTTTCCTTTCGGGGATGTGACCTTATTAGGAGGTTGAATGGATTCCGAAAGTTTAAAAACGAAATAACACCCTTTTTTGTATTGTAATCCTATACTACGACTGGTTTTGGCCGATACGGCAACTACCTTAGCAAAAAAAAACAATAAAACCGATCTCTTTATGAACACATTTATAGCAATAGATTTTGAAACGGATTTAGCTTCGGCTTTCCGGTTTTGGTGCAAACCCTTGAGTATTATGGGTGCAAGTCGCTGAATATGAAAAGTATTGTATTTCCGGATATTTCGTGAAAACCTTACTTCCTTATGTCAATAATTAACATACCTTAGAATGTAATCATGCGGCTATGCACGGATAGATTACAAAATAAAAACCCCGGAGCAATT
>JBAXWR010000391.1:0-5910 GCA_037128295.1 Mariniphaga sp. | reverse complement strand
CCAAAATCTGGTTTCCTGAGTGCTTTTGAGCATTTTTGGAATAGCTGGGCATCTGCCAGAAGAGACATCCTACTGATCGTATGCGGCTCTGCAACTTCTTGGATAACAGGTAAGTTGCTGAATAACAAAGGTGGATTGCACAATCGGATAACGAAGAAAATGTCGATTGCACCTTTTACATTGGGCGAATGTGAAGAGTATTTGCTTTCAAAAAATATTGTACTGAACCGGTATCAGATTGTAGAAAGCTATATGATTTTTGGGGGGATTCCCTATTATCTGAGTTTATTCGAAAAGGGAAAGAGCCTGGCTCAGAACGTTGATAATCTGATTTTTAATGAGAGTGGGGAATTGCGCAACGAATTCAATAACCTGTATGCCTCCTTGTTTAAAAACCATGAGAACTATGTAAAGGTGGTGGAGGTACTGGCTAGAAAAGCGATTGGCCTATCCCGTGATGAAATACTTTCATTTTCAAAATTGCAGGACGGTGGAACCACATCGAAGATATTGCAGGAATTGGAAGAATGTAAATTTATCAGAAAATACAGTGCCTTGGATAAGAAGACAAAGGACGGGCTTTATCAATTGACCGATTTTTACACCTTGTTCTACTTTAAGTTTATCCAGAAAGACGACTACAATGATCCCCACTTCTGGTCAACTTCTATCGATAGTCCCCTGCATAGATCGTGGAGCGGTTATGCTTTTGAGCAGGTTTGTCTGGCGCACATCGACCAGATAAAAAGGAAACTTGGTATTGCAGGTGTACAATGCAAAACCGCATCCTGGAGAAGCCGCACTTCTGAACCCGGTGCTCAAATTGATTTATTGATCGAACGCAAAGATCAGATCATCAACTTATGTGAAATGAAGTATTCGATCGGGGAATTTTCGATCGACAAAAGCTATAGCCAAATATTAAGAAATAAATTGGGTACCTTTCGCGATGAAACCAAAACCAAAAAAGCCGTACATCTTACAATGGTTACAACTTATGGATTAAAACCAAACGAATATGCCGGAACGGTACAAAATCAAGTTGTAATGGATGACCTTTTTTGAGTTGGAATATGAAGTTAATCTTATCTTTGAGGCTTAAAATATACCAAAGAACACAAATTATAAAATCTCCCGGGGGGGTTAATTAATTCAGAAAATAAGCAAAATGAACCAAACTATTTTCTTCTATCTCAGATCCTTGCTATTGGCAATGGCATTGATTGGATGTAAATCTGCTTCGGTAAATACTGTGGCTGTCAAATTACCTGGCTATTTGTTCGAAAGCGGAACAGAAGGCTATAAAACCTTCAGGATTCCGGCCATTGTCACTTCAACAAAAGGTACGGTACTTGCATTTGCAGAAGGACGGAAAAATGGATCGTCAGATACCGGCGACATCGACCTTGTATTGAAAAGATCGGAAGATAAAGGAAAAACCTGGAGCACCCTTTCTGTAATCTGGGACGATGGGGATAATGTATGCGGAAATCCTGCACCTGTTGTGGATAAGAGTACGGGGATCATTTATTTGTTGTCGACCTGGAATCTTGGGACGGACCATGAATCGGAAATCATTAAACAGACAAGTAAAGATTCGCGCCGTGTTTTTGTCTTGTCTTCGGCCGATGATGGCAAAACCTGGTCGGAAGCAAAAGAGATCACCCCCTCTGTAAAATTGAAAAACTGGACCTGGTATGCTACCGGCCCCTGTCATGGAATCCAGATCGAAAAAGGACCAAATACCGGTCGTTTGATAATTCCTTGCGATCATATTGAAGCCGTTACAAACAAGTATTTTTCGCATACGATCTATTCCGACGATCACGGAAAAACATGGGTTTTGGGTGGAACAACCCCTCAGGACCAGGTTAACGAATGTACCATAGCCGAACTGTCTGATGGAAAACTGATGCTGAACATGCGAAATTATGACCGCACTCAAAAAGCGAGAAAAGTTTCGTTGAGCAGCGATGGCGGAACAACCTGGAGTAATATCTTTAGTGACAAATCATTACCGGAACCCATCTGTCAGGGAAGTTTGTTCAGTTTTACCAATAAGAAGACAGCGAATAGTAAATTGTTGTTCCTGAATCCGGCAGATGAAAATAAAAGGCAGAATATGACCCTCCGGATAAGTTCCGACAATGGCTCAACATGGGCCAAATCGAAAGTGCTTTTTGCAGGCCCTTCAGCCTATTCCGATTTAACGCTTTTGCCAAACGGAAACATTGGTTGCTTTTACGAAGCAGGGAGCACAAGTCCTTATCAGGGGATTATATATCAAGAAGTTAAATTTTCTGAATTGAAAAAATAATCTGGAGATTATACATGTAATTTCACTTTCCCATCAACCAAAGGAGCAGGAAGCTTTCCGGATCCAAGGGTAAGGAATTAAGAAACATTTATTTGATTTTGGATAAAATGCAGTAAATTTGTGTTTTAAAATTGTAGTATCAATGAAAGAATTGGACATTGGCAATTCAGACTTCAAGAGTACGATCGAAAACGACAACTATTATGTCGATAAGTCGTTGTTGATCAAAGAAGTCATTAAAGCACAGAAGCAGGTTATCCTGTTGCCTCGTCCACGACGTTTTGGGAAGACATTGAATTTATCGATGCTCCGGTATTTCTTTGATAATAGCCGGCCTGAGAACGAAGGCCTTTTTAAAAACCTGAAAATCTGGCAAGCCGAAAAAGAGATCAAGGAGAAACAGGGGAAATATCCTGTCATCTATTTAAGTTTTAAAGATGCAAAAGACAATAACTGGGAAAATTGTTTGGAGCTTATTATTGACGAAATCGCAGATCTGTTCACGACCCATATCTATTTGATAGAAAGCAATATATTGGCAGAACATGAAAAAAATGAGTTTTTAGAAATATTGAATAAAGAAGCAAAGGAAACAACATATCAGCGTAGTTTGAAAAAATTGAGTCAATATCTGCAACGATATTATAATCAAAATGTTGTAATTCTAATCGATGAATACGATACCCCCATACAAGCAAGCTTCAAGAAGTTTTATGACAAGGCAATTTTGTTTATGCGGAATCTAATGAGCGGAGCGTTTAAAGATAACAACTGTCTTTACAAAGGGGTAATCACCGGGATTTTGCGGGTTTCGAGGGAGAGTATATTCACTGGCTTAAACAATGTCAGTGTATATTCTGTCTTAGATGATGAGTTTTCCGACAAATTTGGGTTTACAGAGCCTGAAACCAAGCAGATATTAAGCGATTTTAATGTTCCTACTGATTATCATCAAATTAAAAAATGGTACGATGGTTATAGATTTGGAAACACTACCGATATTTATAATCCCTGGTCGATTTTAAATTACGCGCTTAGCTATAAAGGAGGTTTTAAAACATTTTGGGCAAACACAAGCTCTGATGAATTGTTGAGGGAAAGATTGCAGGAACGTGACGCTAATTTTACGAGGGAACAGTTATTGAAACTGATCAATAACGAAACCATTGAAAAGAATATTGAAGAAAACTTCGTATTCCCGGATTTGCCAAAAAAGAAGGAATTATTATGGAGTTTATTGACATTTAGCGGCTATTTGACCACAATTCGTAAAACTGGCCGGAAAAGTTTTGAGTTGGCGATACCCAATTATGAAATCAAGACAGTTTTTCAAGACATTATTATCGACTGGCTTGATAACGAAGTGAAAATTAAACAAATATTGTTAATCGAAACCACAAATTACTTGATTAACAATGAAATAGAAAAGTTTGAGAAAGGGTTCAAGAAAATCATTGGCGATACTTTCAGCTACTTTGACACAAAAGGTGAGCCTGAAAATATTTATCAATCCTATGTACTAGGGTTGCTTGCGATTATTGGAGACGATTACATTATCAAGTCGAACAGGGAAAGCGGTGAGGGCAGGTATGACATCATGTTGATACCCCACGACAAATCGAAATTTGGGATTGTGATCGAGATCAAACAAATTGCCCGAGCCGAAAACGAAAATGAGCAAGGTTTCCGTAACAGGATCGACAAAAAAATCGATGAGGCAAAGGCCCAAATTGACAACAATCAATATTATAGAGAGTTGGTTGACAATAAGATATCAAATATCATCAAATTGCCGATTGTCTTTGCCGGAAAAGTGCCGTATATTATAACCCAAAAACCAGAATAAAACAGACAAGTGCGATTACTAAGAAAATCTTGCGCGATTTATTCAACAAGCTCTTATTCTTTATTTCAAAATATCAACCGGCCTGATATAGGGGGAATTGTTCCATTGATCCTGTGTTGCCGCTTTCATAAAATCAGTGTTTTCCCAAAAATGATCGTTGTATTTTTCCATCCATTGGTGAGTGAGAGCCCACAATCTCTCTCTTACCTGAGCCAATTTAGGATCGGCAAATAGATTGGTTAACTGATTCGGATCGTTTTTTCGATCAAACAAAACACTGTGCAAGGAACCCTCTTTTGCATCTTTCTGGGTTGAATAGGTAAAATCGCGCGTGATTACTCCACGGTAACCCTTGCCTTCGTATAACCAAATGGGAATATATTCCACAGCGTTTTCATCGTGGTTAAGAATTGCATTCCTCAGATTTTTTCCCTGACATTCAGTTGGAACTTCAAGGCCCATTAATCCCAGAATGGATGGCATCATATCTAAAGCACTGAATAATAATCCTGTAGTTGAACCTTGTGAAATTATCCCCGGACAACGGATCATAAATGGAATACGAGATGAATAATCATGGGGGTATTGCTTTGGATAAATGGCATCATCAAATTCGAGCATGTCACCATGGTCGGAAGTAAAAACGACAATCGTATTCTTGTCGAGCTTTAGTTGCCTTAGTTTTTCCATCAGTTACCCGAATGCGATATCCACGCCTGTGGTCATAGCCATCTGGCCATGAAACATTCTCCGGTGATCGGGTGTGTTTTCAATTCCCGGTCGCATCCGAATGCTGTCGCGGTTATACATAGCCATTAATTCATCAAATCCATATCGCATTTCACCTTTTGGTATTGGCCTGTCACGATCGCCACCCTGAAGATGCCATTTCCCAATGTAGGCAGTATTGTAACCTGCATCGCGGAGTACTTCGGCAAATTTTTTCCCATGACCCGGAACCAATGGTTTATCATTCACAAATGTTCCGTTGTACAACGATTGTTGGCCGCTCATTAACATGCCCCTGAAAGGCGTACAGATCGGGGAATTTGAAAAACAATGGGTAAAACGCACCCCTTGTTTGGCGAATTTATCCAGATTGGGTGTTTTAATCTGTTTGTTGCCATAGCAACCCAACATATCAAAGGTCTGCTGGTCGGAGAAAATAAACACAAGATTAGGTTTTTCGGACTTCTTCGTTGCCGAATTGAGTAAAACCATTCCCGAAAGGGCCACGACAATTGGTTTAATTTTCATATGATCAAATTAATAACTTGGATTTCATTTGTTTGTGTTTTTATAATCAGGATTTGCCAAAGGCATTTGGGCGTTGACCTGTTTCCGCCAATTGGTGAGCAAACTATACAATTCATTGGTTTTCTCTTTCATTTTTTCCGACAAGTCATTCGATTCGGAAATATCATCCTTCAGGTTATACAACTCAAGCTTACCAGTTTCATAAAGCTCAACCAGTTTGTAATCGCCCTTGCGTACAGAACCCGCAGGCCGTCCCAGTTGATTGGAGAAATGCGGGTAATGCCAGAAAAGTGGCCTGTTGGGATCGAGTGATTTTTCAGGATTTAAGATCATTGGAAGAATACTTTGTCCATCAACATTCATAGGAACCGTTTTGATTCCGGTTAGTTCGCAAATGGTTGGAAGATAATCGATTGAACTGTAGTAGTGATCTGAAACAACACCTGGCGCAATCTGGCCTGCCCAACTTACAATCGCCGGCACCCTGGTT
>JBAXWR010000390.1:0-5918 GCA_037128295.1 Mariniphaga sp. | reverse complement strand
CATTTATTGAAGTTGCTGCGCTTCCCACATCATGATTAGTCCAACCCGAAACCATTGCTGTAAACGCAGCATCGGTGGCTACATCGATAAAATAGTCGGTAGGTGCGTTTCCTTTTGCAGGCACGGTCCAGTTTGCCGTAAAACCGACTTTGCCTATATCGGTAGCGGCAGTGGCAATCGGTTCAACCATTGCATAACTCTCTGTCCAATTCGAATTTACAATAGTGCCATGATTGGCATTTGAAGAGGCATCGTACAGATTGTTGCCAGTGTTTTGGTCAAATTTGTAATAAGAAACCAAGCCAATAGAGGATTGATTTACAGCGTTATACATCGTATTTTGAATCGCGGTGCCATCTTTTGCAAAATTCCAGATACGCACCTCGTCAACCGAACCGTTAAAATAGGCATTGCCAAAGCCCGATTTTCCGATATAAAACTGTGTGCCAGCAGCCCATAAAGAGCCTAGCGGCAATGCGTTACCTTCTTCTACACCGTTTACGAACAAACGCGCTAAACCCCCGTTTGTTGCCGTAATTGCTACATGATACCAAATACCAGCTTGAACATTCGTAGTACCATTTACCGAAATCATGTTACCATCGTAAGTGTAATGTTGAAATTTACCACCGGCAATTCTTATTGCGTGCGATTCGGAAGCACCATTACCATTTGTTCCTGCTATAATAACTTGATCTGTAGTAGATAATGGTTTAATCCACGCCTCAATGGTATAAGTTGTAAATCCACTGAAATTGTACGGAACCGATACATTATCGCTCGAACCATTGAAACTTAGTGCATTACCTGGTGTCGTCATGTTTGGCAAAACTTCAAACGAACGAATTACATTTGTTGCGGATGCAAAAGAGGAGTTTCCTGCTTGGCTTGCTGTAATGTTCACAATACCAGCACTCAGTACCGTAACAATGTTTCCCGACACAGTAGCAACTGCGTCATTATCACTTGAAAAACTTACTTCTAAACCAGAATTTGATGAAGCAGATAGAGTTATGGGCGATACGCCATTTATTACCGGCGAAGTTATGGGTGAAAATGTTATGGATTGTACTGTTTTTAAAGTTGTTACCGAAATATTATTTTTATACAAACCACCCTGACCAATTACGCTGGTTTTATCGGCACGAACACGATAATAATATGTGGTATTAGGCGAAAGAACCGTTACTGCTTTCGAAATTGATGTACCGCAATCGACAGCATTATAACCACTTACAAAAGAACTGAAATCGCTTGCCATAGAAACATCCAACAAATATTTTTCGACAATTCCCACAGTTGGTGCAGTCCAATGTGCCATGAAACTGGTGTTTAGAATATTATCGGCAGTTTGTGGTACTGGTACAACCATTGCATAACTCTCTACCCAACTGGCATTTACAACCGTTCCATCATTTCTGTTTAAAGTTAGATCGTACAAGGTATTTCCGACAGTTTGGTCACATCGGTAATAGGAAACCAAACCATCGGCTGTTGGTGAAACTACATTATACATAGTGGTCTGAATATCAGTACCTAAACGGGCGGAATTCCAGAAACGAACCTCATCTAACGAACCGCTAAAATAAGTGGCAGTCATACCCGATTTTCCAAAATAAAACTGATTGCCACCTGGCCATAATGTGTTAATTGTTAATGCAGTACCTTCTTCAACACCGTTTACAAATAATCGCGCCACACCTCCGCTGGTTGCCGATATGGCTACATGATACCAAACTCCTGCTTGCACAGTGGTGGTACCATTTACAGAAATTTCGGTGGCATCATAAGTGTAATGTTGAAATTTGCCACCAGCAATTCTTATAGCGTGCGATTCGGTAGTACCACTACCATCGGTTCCTGCTATAATAACCTGATTTGCAGTAGATAATGGTTTAATCCATGCCTCAATGGTGTATGCAGTATATCCCGAAAAATTATATGGAACAGTGGCATATTCATTTATTCCATTGAAAATAATGGCATTACCTGGTGCAATCATGTTTGGCAATACTTCAAAACTATGAACTACGTTTGGCGCGGCAGCAAAAACTGAGTTTCCTGCCTGACTTGCCGTAATAATCACTGTTCCTATTCCAACTATTGTAACTATATTTCCCGAAACAGTTGCAACTGCCTCATTATTACTTGCAAAACTAACGGTTAAGCCAGAAGTTGTTGTGGCTGAGAGTGTTATTGGTGAAACACCCATAATAATCGACGATGAAATGGCTGAAAATGAGATAGTTTGCGTAGCATTAGTTGTTACCGAAGTATAATTATTTGAAGGTCTGCCTTGTCCACTAACGCTTGTTTTATTGGCAGTTACGCGGTAATAATAAGTTGTTCCCTGACTTAGTCCTATAACTGGCTGCGAGAAATTAGTTCCGCAATCGAAACCCAAATAACCTTCCACAAACGATGTGAAAGTGCTTGATGTTGAAACATCTAACAAATAGTTTGTAACCGTACCTATTGCAGGAGCGTTCCAATGTGCTGTAAATGAAGTGGTTTGAACATCGGTTGCAGCTTGTGGCACTGGCACAACCATAGCGTAACTTTCTACCCAATTTGAGGAACCGCCATTTAATGTGAAATTGCTGAGTGTGCCGTTGTTTGTGTGCGAGGTTTTGTCGTAAAGTGTGGTTAAACCTGAGTTGTATGAACTGGCACTTCCGATGTCGAAATTGTAATAGGAAATTAAACCTTCTTCAGTTCCCAAAGCAGGATTATACATATTGTTTTGAATATCAGTTGATAAGCGGGCAGAATTCCAAACCCGAACTTCGTCCATTGCTCCTTTGAAATAGAAATGACTGCCACCACCCGAAAAATCGCCAAATGTTAAAGGCACTGATAATGAAGTCATTGCAAAATTGCCATAAATGGTTTGTTCTACGCCGTTAATGTATAGCTTTACTGAATTGAAACTGCTCACAACCAGGGCAATATGTTGCCAAACACCTATTTTAACCACACCACCGGCAGTGTAAATTGTTCCGCAATTATCGGTTTCCACCACCAAAGCGTTGTCTTGCGAGTTGAAACTGTTGAAATACAGCGCAAAACCACCGGTATTGCAACCTGTGTATTTTGATGCAAAAATGACATTGGGACCAAAATTGTCTTCTGGTTTTATCCAACCTTCAATGGTAAAAGCAGTTGCCGAATTTAAAATGCTGCCGCAATTGATTGAATTTGAATTGCTTGGCATGAAATGTAACGCATTTCCCGGAGGCGTCATGTTTACTGTTAAAGTTTGTGTAACATTGGCAGCAGCATTGAAATTGGTGTTACCTAACTGATTTGCAGTGATATGCACAATTCCTCCACCAACAACAGTAAGTGTATTTCCCGAAACACTGGCAACCGAAGGATTGTCGCTCATAAATGTTACATCTAAGCCCGAAGTGGCAGTGGCACTTAATGTTATGGGCGAAACTCCCAAAATTACCGGCGACGAAATTGTAGTAAAATTGATGCTTTGGTCTGATGGTGGGATACTTACCGATATAACGTTTCGATACAATCCACCTTGCCCGCTGACACTGGTTTTTTCGGCTCTTACGCGGTAATAATAAGTGATTCCGGCTGATAAACCGGTTACTGATTGCGATAAATTTGTTCCGCAATCTTTAGAATTATAATTAGTTACAAACGAACTGAAATCACTTGCTGTTGAAACATCTAATAAATATTTTTCTACCGTTCCCACTGCCGGAGCAGCCCAATGTGCTGTAAAATTGTTATTTAGAATATTATCGGCGGCTTGTGGCGTCGGTACTACCATGGCGTAACTCTCTGTCCAATTGGCATTTGAGATTGTACCGTTATGGACGTTTGATGTTGCATCGTATAAAATATTTCCACTACTTTGGTCAAATTTGTAATACGAAACTAAGCCAGTAGAAGATTGATTAACAATATTATACATCGAAGTTTGAATCGTGGCACCGTCTTTTGCAAAATTCCATAAACGAACTTCGTCAACCGAGCCGTTGAAATAAGCATTTCCAAAACCAGACCTTCCAATGTAAAATTGTGTGCCACCTGTCCATAAAGTGCCTACTGTCAATGCGTTACCTTCTTCAACGCCGTTTACGAACAATCGCACCAAACCACCATTTGTTGCCGTAATTGCTACGTGATACCACTTACCTACTTGAATATCAGTGGTTCCTGTGATGTAAATTGGTGCGCCGTCCCAAGTAAATTGCTGAAATTTTCCGTTTGAGATACGTAAAGCATGAGATTCTGTGCCTCCACTACCTTCGTTTCCCGAAATTATTACCTGATTTGCTGTTGATGACGGTTTTACCCACATTTCAATTGTATAAGCAGTATATCCGGTAAAATTATACGGAACATTCGCAAATTCATTTACTCCGTTGAATGTCAAAGCATTGCCCGGTGTTATCATATTCGGTAATACTTCAAACGAGCGTACAACATTGGTTGCGGGTGCAAATGTTGAGTTTCCGGCTTGGCAGGCTGTTATATTCACAATACCGGCACTTAACACCGTAACCATATTTCCCGAAACTGTTGCAACTGTCTCGTTATCACTTGCAAAACTTACATCTAAACCCGAACTTGCTGAGCCGGTTATAGTTATGGGCGAAACACCCAAAATTACCGGAGAAGTAATGGGCGAAAATGTTATGGATTGTGCAGTTTTTAAGGTAGTTACCGAAGTATTGTTTCTATATAAACCACCCTGACCGGTTACGCTTGTTTTGTCTGCACGAACACGATAATAATAAATGGTATTTGGCGAGAGTCCGGTAACTTCCTTCGAAATGGAAGTTCCGCAATCGGCAGGATTATAGCCACTTACATGTGAACTAAAATTGCTTGTAGTTGAAACTTCCAGCAAATATTTTGTAACATCACCAACCAAAGGTGCTGTCCAGTTTGCTGTAAAACTTGTATTTGAAATCGCGCTTGCGTCTTGTGGCACAGGCACAACCATTGCGTAACTTTCTGTCCAATTGGGATTTACAATTGTTCCATCTTTGTGATTTGAAGTTAAATCGTATAAAACAGTTCCACTCGATTGGTCGAAACGGTAATATGCAGATTGTCCGGCACTTGTAGAAACGGTGTTGTACATCGAGGATTGAATTTGGGCATCATTCCGTTGGGTATTCCATATTCGCAATTCATCGAGCGAACCGGAAAAATAATTGAGTTGAGCATTAATGCCCGATTTACCAAAATAAAACTTGTTGCCCAATGTCCATAGTGTAGTAATGCTTACAGGTGTACCTTCTTCGGTGCCATTTACATACAAATGTGCAAGTCCTCCATTGCTTGCGGTAATTGCTACATGATACCAAACGCCGGTTTGAACGCTGGTGGTTCCGCTAACGGTTTTTTCGGCATTATCGTAAGTGTAATGTCTGAATTTTCCATCTTTAATTTCCAGCCCGTTTGAATGTGTGCCGCCAGACGCGTCGTTGTACGAAATAATACATTGGTCGGCGGTGCTGGTAGGTTTTACCCAAGTTTCGATGGTGTATGAAGTTAAAACTTCAGAAAAGGGAACAGTAACAAAATCGCTGATTCCGTTGAAAAATAATGCATTTCCGGGTGTCGTAGAGTTTGGTAATACTACCAATTGTCGCACATAATCGCTTGCAGCATTGAAATTTGCATCGCCTGCCTGACTTGCCGTAATGTTTGTAGTTCCTACACCAACAATGGTAACGGTATTTCCCGAAACGGTGGCTACCGAAGTATTATCGCTTGCGAATGAAACCGTTAAGCCCGAACTTGCCGATGCTGTCAAATTAAATGGTACATCTCCATAAGTTTTAGGTGTAGAAATTACCGTGAATGAGATAGATTGCGAATTTTTTGCGGTTTCGCAACTGATTGCGTTGCTGCTTGCGGTTGTGGTGGTTGCGTTGTATGCC
>JBAXWR010000039.1:0-38752 GCA_037128295.1 Mariniphaga sp. | reverse complement strand
AGCCGTCCATCATATTGGTTACGAGGGTGTTGCTTCAGACCGTCAGGGAGTCACCGATCTTTTTACAAATCAGAAAGTTAAGGCACTGATCAAAGAGAAGGGGATACAATTAGTTGGATTCAATAATGTTACAAAGGCATTGCCGCGCAGTACACCTGAAAAGGAGGGTATTAATCCAAACGGAATCAGCAGTTATTTTGAAGCCGTCAAAAAAAGCGGTCAGGATATCCACAGTCTGATGATCCTTCGTCATGGAAAAGTTGTGGCCGAACATTGGCTTGGCAACAATTCTGCAGAAAAGATCCATATCCTGAATTCGGTAAGTAAGACTTTTACAGCTACAGCCATTGGTTTTGCAGTTGCAGAAAAACGATTGAAAGTGACAGATAAAGTGACCTCATTTTTTCCAAATGATTTGCCTTCAGAGGTGTCACCCTATCTAGCCGAACTGGAAATCCGTCATCTCTTGACCATGTCTGTTGGGCATAACACCGATCCAACCCAAACAATCAGAAAACAGGAGGGAAGTTGGGAAAAGCTGTTCCTTGCAACTTGTATCGAAAATAAACCTGGGACCAAATTCGTCTATAACAGCATGGCTTCTTATATGCTATCCGCGATTGTCCAGAAAGTAACCGGTGAAAAAGTAATCGATTATCTCTATCCGCGTTTGTTCAGACCGCTTGGAATTGTTGGTGCCGAATGGTTGACAAGTCCCACCGGGATCAATTGCGGCGGTTGGGGATTGTTTGTAAGGACAGAAGACATGGCCAAACTGGGTCAGTTTTTCCTGCAAAAGGGCAAATGGAACGGTGAGCAGCTCCTTTCGGAAGAGTGGATGAACGAGGCAACCACCTCCAAAATTATGCAGGCTCCTGTTTGGACTCCAAAGGATACCAAAGCCAAGGAGAGTGATTGGATCCAGGGATACTGTTACCAGATGTGGCGCTGCCGGTACAATGCTTACCGTGCCGATGGTGCCAATGGCCAGTTTATCATTATCCTGCCTGAAAAGGATGCAGTTATTGTGACAACAGCCAATGTGAACGATATGCAGGCCGAAATCAACATGATCTGGAAATATTTGCTACCAGCTTTGAAATAGTTGGCTTTATTTCTGAAATGCACTATATTTGCTGCAAAACAGAAATGAACTTTATAGAATTTAAAAATAGGATGTTTGACCTTGGGTGTTTCAATATCCATCAGGTGTATGCGTGGATGCCAGGCTTCGACAGGAACAACTTTGTCCGTTGGACCCGGAAAGGTTATATCATCCGCTTGCGGCAAGGTTATTACACATTTCCGGAATACAAAGGCAAGCCAGATTTTGCAATGTATTTTGCCAACCGTATCTATCGTCCTTCCTATATTAGTTTACATTCTGCCCTTTCATTCTATGGGATAATTCCGGAAGCCGTAGTTCAGATTACGAGTGTTACTACGTTGAAAACGGCAAGTTTCACCAATGAATTTGGCGAGTACAGCTACAAAAGTATAAGTGCTGATCTGATGTTTGGTTATAACCTGAAGCCCCTTGCCGATGGACGGACACTTCAAATCGCCAAACCAGAAAAGGCTCTGCTCGACCTGCTCTATATTTACCCATTTTACGCCTCAGAAAAAGATTTTGAAGAGTTGCGCTTGGACGAGGACTTCTTACTAGATGAACTTGATCGTAATCTTTTAAATGAGTACTTATTGAAATATGAAAACAAAGCTCTTGAAAACAGGGTTAAACTTCTCTTAAATACATACAGTTTATGATACAACTGGAAATGATCAAAAATTATTTTCCTGCGGAATTAAGGGAAAATATAGCTTTTCAAAAGCATCTTTTAAAAGAGTATCTCCAACTTTCAATTCTTGATTTCCTCTCTTCGACCCAATATATTGCTAAAATTACGTTTATCGGTGGCACAAACCTTAGGCTTGTCAAGGGATTGGACCGGTTTTCGGAGGATATTGACCTTGACTGTAAGGATTTTACAGAGGATGAGTTCATGGCGATGACTGATGAGGTTTTAATATTCCTTCAACGAAGTGGCATCAAGGTCGAAATCCGTGACCGTAAGAACGACCGATTGAAAGCATTTCGACGAAACCTTCACTTCCCCGAACTGCTGTTCGATCTAGGGTTGACAGGACACAAGGAGGAGCGGTTTCTGATTAAAGTAGAGTGTCAGGATCAAAAGGTAAGCTACGAAAGTGTAATGGTCAATATCAAAGGTTGCGGTTTCTTTTTCCCTTTTCCGGTACCCACTGATGGGATTATGTGTTCGATGAAACTGTCGGCCATGCTTTCCCGTCAAAAGGGGCGCGATTTTTACGATTCAATGTTTTTGCTTTCATTAACGAAGCCTGATTACTCGTTTCTTGAACAAAAATTAGGAATACACAACCATTCTGAACTCAAAGCGGCAACAGAAGAGATGTTGAAAACGGTAGATCTTAACCAAAAAAAGAGGGATTTTGAGCATTTGCTCTTCAACAAAAAGAACAGTGAACGCATCTTGTTAGTAGGGGAGTTTTTTAGAGATTTAAAATAAAAATCCAAAACAATGAAATTCATACTTTTAAACCTTCTATGTGTCTTGTATTCATTGACCTTTGCACAGATTTCCGGTCGGGTGATAGGGGATGATGGGGAATCAATCAATTGGGCAACAGTACTTAACCTTAGAACAAATTCAGGTTGTGTAACCGATTCTACCGGATTCTTTACCATAAATGCAAAGCATTCCGATTCTATTAGGATTCAGCATCTTAGTTATAAAACCTCTGATTTTATTCTATCAAAAGAAAAGGACACATACCTACTTAATCGCAATCTTAACGAATTAAATGAAATTGTCGTTTCAAAGAATTATGCAGCATGGCTGGCTGTTAAAAGTTGTGAAAAAGCCGTTGCCAAAATGCAAGGTGAATCAAGAGATAGAATGTATTGCAATGCTGTTAAGATTATGAATACTGACACATTGGATCAGGTTTTTCTTGATTTGGATTTTGAAAGGAACAAATCTGGTAGTGGATTAAATTCAGTTATACATAATCGGCTTATTGAAATTCAGAAGTATTCTGAACAGTTCAATCACAACCTTGATCCAATCGCTAAAAATGTCTTTGTTTCTGAGTTATTCCCAACAAAAGATTTACCTGTAATAAAAGAATCAAAAACCAAAGAGCAAGCAATGAACGACAATTGCATATTTTATATAGCCACTGATTCACAATACATTAAAGTAAGTTTTATACCCAAAAAGGATGCACCTCTTTCTCAGAGGATATTTGAGTTAACAATCTCAAAGAAAGACACTTCCATGGTAGCTTTTGCCATGGCATCGTTTCCTGCACCTTTTTATTCATCCAAAAACTTCGAAAATAAACCCGGACAATCAGCAATAGGATTTTACTACCAGATTGCCTATGATAATGGAGTAAGTTACATCTCCAGAGCCTTTTCAGAAGTTAAATTGTATTGCAACGTTGATAATAAAGATTTTACCAACACGTTTAGTTATAATCTGAAGAACTATGCTCACACCTTAGAAAAACAGAAAAAGCGTACTGGTGCTTGGGTCATAAACAATAATTTTGGCTTTAAGGAGAAACTAAAATCCAAGTATTCAACGGAGTTTTGGAAAAATAATGATTTTCCAATTCATTCTCCTTATGACTTTGACAAATTAAGAGAATTAAAGCAGCATATGTTGAATTAAAGCATTATAAAGAAGAGCATAAGCATCCCATATTTTTCCTTTTGGGAACAAGTCATTATTTTGAATCGGATCTGCCAGAAGCCAGTTGCCAGCCGCCAGAAGCCAGTCTCCAGTTGCCAGCCGCCAGCCGCAATCATATCCCTATTGCCTTCGATCAAGTGGCCTATCTATTCCGAAGCCTGCACATATCCGATGAAGCTCTCCTGTTTGGAAAGGCAGAAATCACACATTGGCTTAATATCTAATGTGTTATAGATATTTCCGCAAACAGGGCACAAAAACCATGTCATAGGAAGCCCATTTGTGTTTCCTTTCGATAATGAAGCTGCACACCTTCTGAACCAGGTCAAATGCTTTTTTCCGGTATCCCAGGCCCAGGTAAAGGATTTACCAGCCTGAGGTGCTTTTTCATTCTCTGCATCCCTGATAAATTTTGGGTAATTTGTCTGCACCTCATAAGCTTCGCCATTGATAGCTGACTGCAAATTTTCAAGAGTGGTCTTGACATCAAAACTGCCGATTTCAGCAAATCCGGGACGGGAACCTAAAATTTCGAGTGCCTTTCTGTGATTGTTGGCTATTATATTAGAGGACTCTGAAACTGCATCAAAAAGTTTAGAAATCGTATCGTGCCCTTCTGATTGAGCCACTTGTGCAAATTTTGAATATTTCAGCGAAGCCGTGGACTCATTGTTGAATGCGGTTTTCAAGTCTTCAATCGATTTTCTTGGACTTGAAATAGAGCATTGTATCAGCAATCCTGCCAGAACACAGAAAATTGCCGATCTTAAAATGATATTCATGTGTTTATTATTTGTTTAAGCTCATTTTTCTGCCGAGAGCATAGGGTTTTCGTATTTGATTTTTTGATTGGTTTCGAAATCATACAAAGTCAATATCCTTAAATTGTAATAAGCTAACCAATAGGTGGACAGAGAACCAATATAATCACGTTTTGCACTTTCCCTTTCCGAGAGGGCAATATTAAGATCGGTGATGCTGATTTCGCCATTCTGAAACCTTTTCAAAGCAATTTTATAGCCATTTTCGGCAACCCGGTCGGCCTCCTTGGCAGTTTTTAACTGATCTTTCAATAACCCAAACTGTTCAATCTGAACAATTACCCCCCTGTCGAAATCTTCTTTTGCCTTTTGAACATCGAACTGAGCAAGGTCGCGTTCGGACTCTGCCATTTTTACTGCCGACGCTGCACGCCCCCAATCCAGTATCGGAACACTCAATGTCAATTGCAGCACCTGTGATTTCTTCGTTTCATTGTAAATGCCAGCCATTGATCCTGCGCTATTTGATAATCCATAACTCCCTGACAATGTAGCACTTAGCCCTGTCCCTCGCTTGGCTGCAGTTAAATCCCGGTCAGCATTGATCAATCTCCGCTCGAAATTGATTGGCTCGGGACGGTTGGATTTTGCTTCTTCCAACGCTTTTTTGGAATCAATTTCAAAAAGCGTGATATTAAGGGGCATCGTTAATTCGATTTCCTGGTTTTGATCGAGGCCAATGTAGGACTTAAGCTCAAAGTCGGAGTTTTTCAATTGCATATCAGCAGAATTCAATGCCTTCTGGGCATTCAACACTGAAAGCTCAATCCTTGAAAAATCATTTTCAGAAATTTGTCCCAACTTTTTCTTCGTCTGTGCAATCCGCAAATTGTCGTTGCTATTTTTTAACGCACTTTCAGCCAGTTTAAAATTGGTTTGTATCCTAAGATAATTAAAAAACCTCGCTGTTGCATTATAGGCAATCTCCTCGATAGATTGGATAAAGTTCTTTTGAGACTCGTTATAAATGAGAGGCTCTGTCTTTTTTGACCATTTCATCCAGTTATAGGCAAATATTGGTTGGTAGAAACCAATCGAAATAGGCCTGCCAGAAAAATTAGTTTCTTTCTTGTAATAGTCCTGGACCCTGCTAGCCGAAGTGGAAGCATAAATTGAAGTCCCGGTAAGCGGTATTGCCTGATTTAACGATAGGTTCGCAGAAGCCATCAGGTTGGATACTTCCTTAAACTCAATGCTTCCATCAGGTTGGGTCACCGGAACCGTCGATTGGTTATAGCTGGGCAAGGTTCCCGAAACAACTAGGTTTGGCAGAAAGGTCTTTTGGAAGTTTTTCCATCTCCAATAATAATTCACATCGCGGTTCTGGACATATTTAACTGCTGAAGATTGTGCAATTGACAAATCGACCACATTTTGGAGGCTAAGGTTTACTTTGACCTTTGCATCCCGAATATCCTCTTTTTTTTCCTGGGCCGATGCTGAAAAACAGAACAGGCAGAGATCAAATAGGCATATCAAACAAACGATCCGATTCCTTGTCATTGTTTAATTGTTTATTGCGACACTGCTTGCATTATGGAAAGCCGAAATACCCCGTTTGGGTACAATAATTGTTTCCCCGGCTTCAAGTCCAGATAGCACCTGAACTTCATCAGGATTTTTGATTCCCGTTTTAATCGAACGGCGGACTGCTTCCCCATTTTTTAAAACGTACAAAACATTGGGGAACTCTTTTTCGAAGGATGCCAGATTTTTAATCTTCAGAATATTATTTGCTTCCTTTCCTACAACCCATAAAGTAATGTTCTGATTGGGGATTAATTTGGGATGGTTCTTTTCCTCAAGATAGACATTAAACTGGATTTTGTTGTTTTCGATCAATGGGGTAACGTTCCCAATGCGTCCAGGCAACCTTTCATTATCGACAACTGCATAAACCTTCTTCCCTGTTTTAATGAAGTCGGCCAGTTTATCCTCAACTGAACCTGCAATTTTAAAAGTTGAAAGGTCCGACATCCTGATCAATACATTGTCGGTATTCACTTTTTCACCAACTTTGTTCGAAATTGACAGGATAATACCGCTTGAAGGGGCTGTTACCCGCAACTGGCTCAATGTACTGACTTTATCTGCCAACTCTTTTTCCTGTATCTTAATTCCGATCAATAACCCTTGCTCATCGGCTTTTAGTTGCTTTAACCTGATCGTGTTCTTTTGTTTCAACATCACAAGGTCTTTCTCGGCCAGAGCCAATTCCTGTTTTGTTTTTTCAATTTTCGCCGGCGAAATACCCCCAACTTCGAGCAATTGCTCCTCATCAGCAACCTGAGATTTTAATGAAGTGATATTTAGCTTTTTAACATCTTCACTATAATTCAGATCCACCTTCGTACTAAATTCGCTAAGATTGTTTTTTTCGAGCGTATTCCGCTTTAAATCAAGCTGATCGTTTATCCGGCCTATTTCTTCCTTAATGGGTTCGTCCTCCATCAACATGATCACATCACCCTTTTGGACACGGGTTCCAGGCTCTGCAATGATCTGTTTGACAATACTTGTTGCAGGACAACGGACCAAAACTTCATTTTCAGCTTCAACTGTTCCGGTGGCGATTACCGGTTCAAAAATTGTTCCTTGCCCAACTTGAAAGGTAAGGCAATCACTGGCATTGATCGAATTTGGACCAACCTGGAATTCCAAAATAATTATGCCAACAATTAAAATAGTGCCGGCTACGATCAGCATTGTCCAGCCCGGTTTTTTATTAAACATCATGGTTACCTGTTTTAAAGAGATTCCGCGATAAAGTTAAAACTTTTTGGGCAAATTATGAACCCCCTAGATAAAGATCATAAATGCGGACAAAACCGTAATGACAATTACAAACCATTTGTATGCCTTTTCGGGAATCCGTTTTACAAGGACAATTCCCATCCATGCACCAAGTGCTATAGCTGGAAAAACCATTATATCAATAATTAACGTACTAAAATTGATGTTTTTCCAAACGAGCACCTGTAACGGGAATTTCGATAAATTAATGATAAAGAAAAACCAGGCAGTAGTCCCGATAAAACTCTTTTTGTTCAGGTGGAGGGCCAATAAATAGATGGCAAATATGGGTCCTGCAACATTTCCAATCATTGTGGCAAACCCACCGATGATGCCCATCATCGCTGCAAACCACCAGTTATCAGGTGTAAATTCCCTTTTTGTGCCATAATCTTTCCAGATCATTAAGGCAACGCTCACAAAAACAGTGATCGCAATGATTCGTTTAAATTGCTCATCATTCACCAAATTACCAATCCAAAGAGCAACAAGGAGTCCGGCAACAGCCCACGGCAATGCCCTCAATAAGTGTTTCCATTCGGCATGACGGTGGTAATAAACAACTGCAAAAACATCGGCCATAATTAAAATGGGGAGCAAAACTCCGGTTGACTGTTTACCCCCAAAGATCAGGGCAAGTGTTGGAACGACGATCATGGAGACACCTGGAATCCCGGTTTTGGACATCCCAATCAGAATGGCACAAAAAACAATAAGTACCCAATCGATTACCGACAATGAAAATGAGGAAAGTAAACCTGTCATTCGTTTTATATAAATTTTAGTGCTGCCAAAAGTAGGATAAAATTTAAGGTCAACGTGCATCCTGATTTTCAATACTGCAAGTTGGACACAAAAACACTTGGATTCAAAAAAAAGTTGAAACCAGTTAATTATTGAATATATTTGCAGAATATTGAGGCCAATCGTTAATTCCTTTAGTTATACAGGTCTATTTTATAAACTAATTTAATAATAATTTATGAGCCTTTCGATATTGCTTGATTATCCCGATGATCTCTCACTTTCAGCACTTAAAATGATCAAACTGAAAAAGAGCATCATCAAACGTTTAACCTTAAATGGCGAGGCAATCATAGCAGAGTTATGCAAGGAAACTGATTTCAGCATTCCAACAGTGACCAAGATTATTGGCGAATTGATCGAAGAAGGGATCGTCTATGAGACTGGCAAAGTCGGGACCTCAGGTGGGAGGCGCCCCTCCGGATATGGGATCAACCCTAATGCCTGCTATTACCTTGGTGTTGAAATCACAAGGATTTCCATCACAATGGGAATCCAGAATTTTGACAATAAATTTGTAAAACTATCTGAAAAGATGGTTTATAAACTGGAGAACACTCAGGAATCCCTTAATTCCCTTTGCGATATCATCAATGCATTTGTTGACAGTTCCGAAGTGCCACGCGATAAAATAATTGGAGCCTGTATCAACCTGGTTGGAAGGATTAACTCGCACAAAGGGTATAGCTACAACTACTTTTACTTTGAAGATAAACCCCTTAGCGAGATCATACAATCCCGAATCCGTATCAAAACTTTTCTTGAAAACGACACAAGGGCCATGGCCTATGGAGAATACAATTGTGGGGTTGTTGGAGGTGAAAAAGATGTGATCTTTGTAAATATTGGCTGGGGGGTCGGAATCGGGATCATCTGTAACGGCAAATTGTATTACGGGAAATCGGGTTATTCCGGGGAGTTCGGTCATTGGCCTATTTTTGAAAACGAAATCATCTGCCATTGTGGCAAAAAAGGCTGTCTTGAAACCGAAATCTCTGGCCAGGCATTGGAAAAGGAATTTAAAAAAGCCATTGAAAAAGGCTCAACCACCACTCTGTCACAACAGTTAGATGTTGATGATATCTCCATGGATGATATCCTTAAGGCAATCAAGGAGAATGAAGACCCACTTGCAATTGAAATCATTGAAGAAATGGGCCGCAAAATGGGGCGCTATCTCTCCATGCTGATCAATATTTTTAACCCTGAATTGGTTGTTTTGGGTGGAACACTGTCTGAGACTGGTCCATATTTGTCCTTGCCCATTAAAACAAGCGTCAATAAATATTCCATTAATCTGGTAAGCCTTGATGTGGAAATTAAAAATTCCTCACTTGGATCAACAGTTGGGGTCGTTGGAGCTTGCTATATACTTAGAGATAAGTTATTTAATGAATAGTTCTTTGCAAAAATAATCATATATATTCCTGATGAGATGAATGGGTTTTCTGATTCAGTTGGCCTTGCTACTCGGGTCCGGCTTTCAAATTCCTGCTTTGGCGATGCAAAATAATTTTTCAATTCAACCAGCCTGCCTTCTGATTTAAATATCTAGTTTAAATGGAGGGAATATTAAATCTATTGCACTAAGTCATATTTATTCCTAATATATTTTAATAATTGTAAATATTTCCAAATAATAATTAATTTTACAGCCTCGAAAGCTAAATGATTTTGTTGAATGGTATTTATACAAAGAACATATAATTATATTTTGCTTTTAAGCATTTTGCTTTGTATGACTTCATGTGATCAAAATTCAAGAAGGGAAAATACAGGAGTTTTGGTGATTGGAGGTACAACTAGTGGGATTTCGGCAGGACTTCAGGCTTCCAGGTTAGGTATCCCTACTGTTATCGTTGAAGAAACCCCAATGTTGGGAGGAATGATGACCTCTGCAGGTGTTAGCGCTACCGACGGGAACCACGACCTACATTCCGGAATCTGGGATGAATTTCACAAACAGCTTATCAAACATTATGGAAGTGAAGCGGCACTTGCTACAGGTTGGGTGAGTAATACACAATTCGAACCCCACGTGGGAGACAGTATTTTTAAAGCCATGGGCTCCGCAGAGAAAAACCTGTCTGTTATTTACGGTTACCACCTTACACAAATCCTAAAAGAAGGGAGTAAGGTTACTGGTGCTGTTTTTGAGAATGAACGGAAGGAGTTACTCACCGTAAATGCTAAAGTCGTTATTGATGCCACAGATTTGGGTGATGGCCTGGCTATGTCGGGTGCTGCCTACGATCTGGGAATGGAAGCCAAATCGGTTACAGGAGAAGAAAATGCGCCTGAAAAAGCCAATCCCATTATTCAAGACCTTACCTGGGCAGCAGTATTGAAAGACTTTGGTCCAGGTGCAGATAAAACCATTCCCAAACCAAAAAATTACGATCCAACCCTTTACAATGGATGTTGCTCAATGACAGTTGATTCCATTTTGATCGACTGCAAAAAGATGCTAAGTTACGGACGGTTGCCAAATCAGAAACACATGATCAACTGGCCAAGGCATGGAAACGACATTTACCTTGATGTGGTGGAGTTGAATTTTGCTCAACTTAAACAGGAGTTGATAAAAGCCAAAGAACGGACATTGGGTTTTATCTATTATATTCAAACGGAATTGGGTTTCAAGAACCTGGGACTTGCCGAAGATGAATTCACAACAAGCGATCAATTGCCTTTTGTTGCTTACCATCGTGAAGGCAGGCGTTTAAGAGGAATTCAGCGGCTTACAATCAATCATGTACTCGACAGGTACGGCAAATCTCCCCTATACAGGACTGGTATTTCGGTAGGCGATTATCCTGTTGACCATCACCATGCCTGTAATCCCGAAACCCCCAAAATTAGCTTTCCTTCGGTTCCTTCGTTCAGTATTCCATTGGGAACGCTGATTCCTGAAAAAATCGACGGTCTTATTGTATCCGACAAGGCTATTTCAGTTTCAAATATCATCAATGGTTCCACACGATTGCAACCCTGCGTTTTGTTAACAGGACAGGCTGCAGGTGTACTTGCCGCTCTAAGTGTGAAAAATAAAATTCCTGTCCGTGAAGTAAATATCCGCAATGTTCAGCAGGTTTTGCTGAATTCAAATGCCTATTTGCTCCCCTTGGTGGATGTTGACCCTACCGACAAAGCTTTTCAAGCCATCCAGCGTGTTACGGCTTCAGGTATCCTAAAGGTGAAAGGTGAACCATATAAATGGGCCAATCGTACCTGGTTTTTTCCAGATACGACCCTGACTATCAAGGAGTTTTCAGAAGGTTTACATGAATTTGACAACAAGGTGGCCATTTCCGATGATCAATCTAAATTGACTGTTAATAAGGCAGTTGGTATTTTATCAGATCTTTTGAGAAAAGATCTTTTACCGGAAATACAAAAAATATGGGAAGGAAGGTTGAGCAGGAAATATGATCCTCAACTTGATATTACAAAAAGGGAACTTAGTATTTTGGCCGATGATATACTAAGGCCTTTTGAAACAAAACAGATCGGGTTTGATGGTTTTTACCGATAAGATTTCAGATTTTAAAAAATATTGGTAATAATTAAAACTTTTTTTTAAATTTGCTGTTAACTTTTTTTAACTTAAAATTATAATTATGCGAAAATGAGTTAAATTTGATCTTTAAAAAACTTAGGAAAACAGAATAACCAGTAGTGTTTCCAATAAGTTAAATACCTGGTAAATTGAATTATTTTTATTTTTTCACCCAAATCATTTTTATTATGAAGAAAAGAATGTTTCTTATTTTGATCGTGCTGTTTGCTTCATTCGCCACAACAATGGCTCAGATGAAAGTAAGCGGGACTGTAACGGATCCCGATGGAAGCAGTATTCCGGGGGCTTCTATTGTACAGAAAGGTACAACCAATGGAACAACTACCGATGCAGAAGGCAAGTTTGCAATTAACGTAAGTGCGAATGCCGTATTGCAGATTTCGTTTGTTGGTATGAAACCTGTAGAAGTGGCCGTGAACGGAAAGGCCGTAATTAATGTTAAAATGGCCTCTGAAACTGTAGGTTTAAATGAGGTTGTTGTTACAGCTTTGGGTATCCAACGCGACAAGAAAACGCTGACCTATGCTTCTCAGCAGGTTTCAGGAGAGGAAATGTTGAAAGCAAGGGACCAGAACTTTATGAACGCCTTGAGTGGAAAGACAGCAGGTCTTGACATCAAAACGAGCAGTTCAGGAGCAGGTGGTTCTACAAAAGCAGTATTAAGGGGAAATAAATCACTTATGGGTCTCAGCGAACCATTGTATGTTATCGATGGTATCCCAATGGTCAACCGAAAAGGTGGCCAGCCTGGCTCATATGGCGGCACCGACGGTGGTGACGGACTTTCAGCAATCAATAGCGATGACATCGAAAGCATCAACGTATTGAAAGGTGCAAACGCTTCTATCCTTTACGGTAGCGAGGGTGCCAACGGTGTTGTTTTGATCACAACCAAAAAAGGTAAAGAAGGTAAAGTCAATGTAACCATCAGCTCAAGTACCATGGTTGAAAGCGTATCTGGTTTGCCAGATTTTCAGTACAGTTATGGAGCCACCGGTGGATCGGATTATAGCTGGTCCAAAACCAAAGGAAATTATGCAAGCAATTACATCGAGGATTTCTTCCAGAAAGGGATCAACACGACGAATTCTATTGCTGTAAGTGGTGGAAACAACAAGACCACGACCTATTTTTCGTATTCAAATGTTTCAGCAACTGGTGTTTTACCAACCAATCATTACAGCAAGAATAACTTCTCATTCAACCAGTCAACAAAGTTGTTCAACGACAAATTGACCATCAGTTCAAATGTGATGTTTTCGACCGAAGTGAGCAAGAACCGCCCAGGTGCAGGTTATTACAACAACCCATTGACCGGTCTTTACTTGTTTGCACGTGAAAGGAACTTTGATGACTTCAAAAACAACTATCAGGTTTTTGACAAGGACAGGAACTTAAATAAAATGAATTGGTATTCAACTGAGGAGAAAATGAACAACCCTTACTGGGAAATCTATAACAATCCTAAGTTAAATACTACCTATCGTGCAATTGCAAGCTTAAAATTGTCGTATGAAATTATGAAGAACCTTAAATTTGACATCAGGGGAAACATTGACTATGCGGATAAATTAAACGATTACAGGTATGCAGCAGCCGGTAACTCGGTAAGCGTCAGTCCAAACGGATCGTGGAACTATTCAAAATACAACGACAAGTCGATTTACTCTGACGGAATTTTGAGTTATAACAATAAATTTGGCGATCTCAGCTTAACGGCTCTTGTTGGTGCAAGTTATCGGCATGACGTTTTCGCCAACGGGATGTCTGTTGCAAATGGCACGACAAGTTTGATGTACCCCAACTTTTTCTCGTTTGCGAACATGCCTTTTAACATCATGTTCAATCAATCGGTAAGCGATGTGGTCAAACAGGGTGTATTTGCAAATGCACAGATTGGTTATAAAGAGATGTTGTTTTTGGATATTTCTGGTCGTAACGACTGGGCTTCCACTCTCGCTCTTACAGGTAACCAATCCTATTTGTATCCTGCTTTAGGTCTTACTGCTATTGTCAGCCAGATGGTTACATTACCGGAAGCTATCTCCTTTGCCAAGTTAAGGGCCTCTTCCTCCAAAACATCCAACGAAGTTCCTTACAATGTGGTCAACCCATGGAGTGGTATTAGTGGTGCCGGTATCCCTGGTCAAATCGGTGGTATTAATCGCCCAACCCAGGTACCTTTCAAAGATTTGAAACCTGAAGAGATCACCAGCGACGAGTTAGGAGCTGAAATGCGTTTCTTCAAGGGCAGGGTTGGAGCTGAATTCACCTACTATAGTGACATCAGCAAAAATCAGTTCCTTACATTGGCAGCACCATCCGGTTCCGGATATACCTATTACTATGTTAATGCAGGGAAAATTACAAACAAGGGTTTTGAATTAACATTGGATGCAGAACCGATCAGAAAAACCAATCTTACATGGAAATCATCAGTCAACCTCTCGCAAAATAAGAACAAAATCGTCGAATTGATCGCTTCAAACCCTGATTATCAGGTGGGTGGCGATGACGAAGGTTTTGCGGCAGTGATCAAAGCAGGTGGTTCATTCAACGATGTTTACATCTACAAGTTTGCAAAAGATACTGAAGGACGCATCATTCTTGATCCAACATCGGGTGTTCCTACAAAAGCAGCCAAACAGGAAAAAGTTGGAAACGCCAATCCTGATTTCATTCTGGGATGGAACAACACGGTTAATTTCAAGGATTTCTATGTTAGTGCATTGGTCAACGGTAAATTTGGAGGTGTTGCCTTCTCCAAAACAGAAGCTTTCCTTGATTCTTATGGTGTTAGTAAAAGAAGTGCTGACGCAAGAGATGGCGGTACAATGCCGATTAATGCAGTCAAAGGTGGTGTTGCAGTAACCACGATCGACCCGGTTGTTTATTACAGTGCAGTTGGCGACAGGAACAGGATCATGGAACCATATATCTTCAAAAGAACCAACATCAGGTTGGCACAATTGGTTATTGGTTATAACCTGAATGTACAAAAAATGAAGTTACCAGTTAAAGAAGCTTCTATCTCCCTGATTGGCAGGAACTTGTTCTTCTTCTACAAAGATGCTCCTTACGATCCTGAAACATCGATGAGTACATCTAACAGTATGCAGTCTAACGAGGTATTCAGTATGCCTGCCACAAGGACTTACGGGGTTAACTTAAAGGTCACTTTCTAAAAATCTTAAAAATATTTAAATATGAAAAAGTTATTTATAGCATTACTATTTTTGGGAGCCCTGGCATCGTGCACCAAGAATTTTGAAAGGTTGAACCAGAATCCCTATCAAATCTCTGACGAGATGTTGAGTCAAGACTTTAACCTGGTAGGTTCCCCTTTCAGCGGATTATTGTTCAACATCAATGGGCATCAGGTCGAAGAAGATCTATGCCAGGATTCATGGATGGGTTATTTGAATACGCCTACCCCTTTCGTGGGCAACGTTAACAATACCACTTATTATATCCGTTGGAATGGCTTCTGGGGCCGTATTTATGGTTCAGTAATGTCGCCTGCAAAACAAGTAATCCAGTTGGCCAAGGCCAACAACCTTCCACTTTTTGCCACATGGGCTAAATTGGTAAAGATACTTGGAATGTCAAAACTGACCGCTATTCATGGTCCGGTGATCTATTCCAATTATGGTTCAACGGCCAACACAATTCTTTATGACAAAGAATCGGACTTGTATCCATTGTTCTTCAAACAGTTGGACTCTATCCAGACGGATTTTGCTGCCAACAAAACTTACAAAGGTTTTGTGAAATTTGACCCAAGTTACAAGGGCGATATCACAGCATGGATGAAAGTAGTGAATTCTTTGCGTTTGAGGTTGGCGATGCGTTTGACCAAGATCAATCCCACCCTTGCCAAAGCCGAAGGTGAAAAGGCAATGGCCGATGCAGCCGGGTTAATTTCTGCCAACAGCGAAAACTTTAACATTTCATTGTTGGGCAACAAGATGTATATGGCTGTGATTTGTTTTGAATGGGACGATACCCGAATGGGTGCAGTTATGGAATCATTCCTGCTTGGGATGAAGGACGGACGGGTTGCCAAATTCTTCCAGGGCCCGAATCTTTCTCAAAACGCCGCACTTTCGGTTTATAGCTACAAGGGAATCCGCAATGGTGCTTATACAGATGCAAAAATCGACAGGGTTCCTTATTCAAGGGTATCCGATGATTTTCAGACTGTACCAACCAGAAGGTCAATCACTGCTGCTGAAGTTGCTTTCCTGAAAGCTGAAGCTGCCCTTAGAGGCTGGAATACAGGAACAGGTGGTGGCGATGCAAAAACCAATTATGAGAATGGCATCAGGCTTTCATTCGCCGATTGGGGTGCTGCCGGTGTAGATGCTTACATTGCAGACGCTACAAGCAAACCTATTGATTATGTTGATCCAAAGGATTCAAGGAACAACTTTACAGCCTCTTCCACAATTACAGTTGCCTGGAACGCAGCCGACAACAACGAGTTGAAACTGGAGAAAATCATGACACAGAAATGGGTCAATAATTTCACCAATGCCCTTGAATCATGGGTTGACTTCAGAAGGACAGGTTATCCTAAGATTCCGCATGTTGCCAAGAATGACAGCAATGCAGACTGGGGCGTTATTCCTGCCAATGAATGGATCAAGAGGATGCCTTTTGTCAATGCTGAAAGAACAGGTGCTGTTGCTGCTGTTGCTGATGCTACAACAAAATTGGGTGGTCCGGACCTCATCAGTACCCGTTTGTGGTGGGATACTACCGGTCCAAACTTCTAAGCTGATATTTAAGCAAATATAAAAAAAGAGGTTGTCCCCAAAGGACATCCTCTTTTTGTGTCATAAACAAACGCTGTCAGGAACTGCGTACGCTGACAGGTTTGGAACCGATTCCAAAGCAGGGACCTAAAACGATGATTTGAAATTTCTATTATGCCTATGTGTTTTTACCTATGTCCCTATGTGTTTAAAAAGCCCCTTCACATATCACCTGATAATCAAATACATATGAATATTGTTTAAAATATAGGCACATAGACTCGTTTATATGCATTTTCAAATTTCTAAATTCTATCTCCTCATAATCTCCTCCGGGTTGTGCTGGTAATCCGCAGGATCCTTTAATACACCTTTTGCCCTGTCGAAGGCCTTGAACTCGTTTGCCTGGATACGATCAACAATTTCAGGGTTTAATAAAACACCGGCCTTGTACTTCAATTCATACTTTAACTCACCTTTTTCGTCCTGAAACTTCCATGATCCATCTGCATCATCGTTGACATAACGACCTATTATTTCCGGAAGACCCGATTCAAAATAAACCAAGCTAACGCCGTTTCGTTTGCCATCCTTATACATAATCTCACTCTTCGTACTCCCGGATGGGAAAAAACTCCGGGACACCCCATTTTGTACCCCATTCACCCAGGATGATTCTGTTGCAGGCTGTCCATCTTCGTAATAAGTAACCGACCTGCCATTTTTCACCCCTTTAATAAACTCCTCCCGCCCCACGATCTTTTTATTGTTAAAGTATGTCCAGGTACTGTCCTTTGCAGTTTTCAGGTAATTCCCGTTTGCATATAGCATCCCGTCTTCATCGAAAAGCTTAGCCGATACTTTGTCGGAGTTGGGAAAATGAAACATCAGTGCCTTCATTTTACCATTCTCGTGGAACCGTTTCATTTCGCCAACAGGCTGATCATTCACAAATGAACCTTCGTAACGAATGCTCCCGGATGGATATTTGCCGATCCATTTCCCTTGTTTTAACCCATTTGCATCTATTTGGTTAATAGATATTTGTGATTTAGAAGCAAGGTTCAGAGCCATGATTGCGACAATAATAAATACCAGTTTCTTCATGTATGTTTTGTTCAAATTTGGATCCGTAAACAAACCTTATGTACTTTATAATACTGTTACGGTACGCTGTACCTAAATACTAAACTTGGTCATGATTCTACAAATATTTCTCCACTCTGTGGCTTTTAAGGTGCAGCGCACCACAATATTTGTCGAAATTCATTAATGATTAAAACAAAAGGTGCAGCGCACCGAAACATTGGAGCCCAAAAAACTTATTCCCAAAATATCATCCCCCAAAATCGTCAAACAAGACATTTTCGTCTGGAACACCCAGGTCGTAAAGCATTTTGGTGACTGCCGAATTCATCAATGGAGGCCCACAAATATAATAGTCTATCTCTTCGGGTTCTTCATGTTTAAGCAGGTAATTGTTGTAGATCACCTGATGGATAAAACCTCTCAAACCGATCCAGTTATCTTCGGGCTTTGGATCTGAAAGGGCAAGAAAAAAATTGAAATTCGGATATTCTGCAGCAATGGCACAAAATTCGTCGTAATAAAATACTTCACTCCACGAACGGGCACCATACCAGAATGTTACTTTTCTTGTCCTGTCTTTCAGGGTATGATAGATATGAAAAAGATGTGACCGCATAGGTGCCATTCCTGCACCACCACCGATAAACATCATTTCGTTGTTGTTGTCTTTCAGGAAGAACTCCCCGTAAGGACCAGAAATTATGATCTTATCGCCAGGCTTTAAAGAATAAATATAGGATGAGGCAATACCGGGGTTGACCTTCATAAACCCGCCATTGACACGGTCAAACGGAGGTGTAGCAATACGGATGTTCAACATCACAATATTTCCTTCGGCAGGATGGTTGGCCATGGAATAAGCCCTGAATGTTGGTTCCGTATTGACCATCTTCAGGTCGAACAATTTGTACTTTTCCCACTCGGGACGAAATTGTGATGCAATATTGAAAAAGATAAAGTCCACATCACATTTTGGGACATCAATCTGAATATATCCCCCCGACTTGAACTCCAGATTTTCCCCCTCAGGAAGTTTTACGATAAACTCTTTGATATATGTGGCGACGTTTTCATTTGAAACCACCGTACATTCCCATTTCTTTATCCCCAAAACCTCCTGGTGGACATGCATTTTGATATTGTCCTTGACTTTGACCTGACAGGCTAGCCGCCAGTTTTGGCTTTTTTCCTTGCGCGAAAAAAAACCGGTTTCAGTCGGGAGGATGGAACCTGCCCCCGAATTGACCTGGCACCGGCACATGCCGCATGTTCCGCTACCTCCACAAGCCGAAGGCAGAAATACCTTGTTATTTCCCAGGGTGGCAAGCAGTGTATTTCCAGGTTCGGTTTTTATGGTGAGTTTACCATCATTGATGTCGATTGTGACAGTTCCCTCAGCGGTGAGTTTTTTCTTCACATAAAGCAGTATCCCTACAAGTAAAAGGGTAATCAGCAGAAAGATCACAACTCCTGAGATCATTATCGCCATCGTTGTTGCCGTGATGATCATTGTTCGATAAAATTTTGCATCGTTATAAAATTCAATACATTACACTTTGATTCCCATGAATCCCATAAAAGCCAATCCCATCAGACCAGTAATAATAAAAGAAATCCCCAGTCCGCGCAAAGGTGCGGGAACATTGGAATACCTGAGTTTTTCACGTATTGCAGCGATTGAAATTATTGCAATGCACCATCCTGCGCCTGAACCTACCCCATATACTGTGGCTTCTCCGATGTTAATGAATTCCTTTTGCTGCATAAAAAGGGAACCGGCCAGGATGGCACAATTTACCGCAATCAATGGAAGGAAAATCCCCAGGCTAATGTACAATGCGGGGGCAAATTTCTCTACGATCATCTCCACAAGCTGCACCATTGCTGCAATAACGGCGATAAACATGATAAAGCTTAAGAAGCTCAGGTCGATATCGGCATAACCTTCGCCCAGCCATTTCAAAGCTCCTTCTTTGAGCAAGTAATTCTCTAACAAATAGTTAACAGGAACAGTAATAGTTTGGACAAATATTACGGCAATACCCAGACCAGTAGCAGTCTTCACAGATTTTGAAACAGCAAGGTACGAACACATCCCGATAAAGTAGGCAAATACCATGTTTTCCAGAAAAACAGATCTTATAAACAGGTTCAGATAATTTTCCATATCTTTATATATTCTTTAAATATTTAATCTTCAATCAATTCCGGTTTTTTACTTCGCTGAATCCAGATGATGACCCCAACAATGATCAAAGCCATTGGGGGAAGGATCATCATCCCGTTGTTGGAGTACCATCCACCGTTGGCAATATACCACTCCTGTGGGATGATTTTATAGCCCCACAATGAACCCGATCCAAACAATTCCCGAAAAAAGGCAATGGTTACAAGGATCAATCCATAGCCGGCACCATTTCCGATCCCATCCAAAAACGAAGGCCAGGGTTTGTTCCCAAGGGCAAAAGCTTCGAGGCGTCCCATCAGGATACAGTTGGTAATGATTAACCCCACAAATACGGAGAGCTGCTTGCTGACATCATATACAAAAGCTTTAAGTACCTGATCAACAAGGATTACCAATGCAGCAACAACAACAAGCTGAACAATAATACGTATCCTGTTTGGAATTGTATTTCGAATGACCGAAATAATCAGGTTTGCAAAGGCAGTAACGATCATAACTGAAAGCGACATCACAACGGCCGGTTTAAGCTGTGCAGTTACAGCAAGTGCTGAACAAACCCCCAAAACCAATACAGTTATGGGGTTGGCATTGCTTAACGGATTGGTAAGTAATTTGAGGTTCTTTTTCGAAAATATTCCTTCTTTATGGCCCATGACGTTACTTTTTTACTGTTTTAAAGAATTCCTGATAAGTTGACAAATCATCAAATATCATCTTTTGCAGCCCTTTACTGGTTATTGTCCCTCCGGAGATCGCATCTACACTATGGATCGGTTCAGCTTTTTCTCCGGCCTTCGCGATCGTAATGGAAGTAAACAACCCAGCATCGTTGAAAATCTTCTTTCCGATAAAAGGCTTCTGAAATTTTTCTGTATTGATTTCAGCCCCAAGGCCAGGCGTTTCACCTGAATGGTCGAAGTTGGCACCAAAAATAGTGTTCATATCCGATGAAAGCGATACATAACCCCAAATAGGTCCCCATAGGCCTGCTCCCCTCAACGGGATAATATAAACCTTACCTTTTCCATTAATCTCTGCAACATAAACCGGAAGTTTTCGTTGTTCAACAGGTTTTGAATGTTCAACTTTAAGGTCAACCTTAAAGGCGTCGCCCTCAACTTTTTCCCCTTTGCTGTTTACAAGAATCAGTTCCTTAATTGTCTGATTGAACAAATCTGAGGCTTGTTTTGCATCTGCAACAATGTTGACCGATTTGAGGATATTTTGTTTTTTCTCAATTAGGATATTTGCATCCTGGTAAGGCTTTAGTTGTGTCGCAGCCACTGCAAGCAGAATGGCAACCAGTACAACCATGACAGCCGAGTAGAGTATTGTATATGTATTTCCGTTTGTATCCATTTTCGGGACCGTTATTTTGATTTAACAATTGCACGTTTCAACCGCCTTTTGATATTCGCCTGGACGACATAGTAATCTATTAACGGTGCAAACATATTCATAATCAGAATAGAAAGCATCATCCCTTCGGGATATGCCGGATTGATGACCCGGATCATAATGCCAAACAAGCCGACCAAAAAACCGTAAATCCATTTTCCAGTGCTTGTTTGTGCCCCTGAAACCGGATCAGTTACCATGAAAACAGCACCAAAAAGGAATCCTCCCATAATCAAATGCTGCCAGACGGGTACAGACATGTAAGAGTTAACCGCTAACAAATTCAGTACGAAGCCCATAAATAAGCCTCCCAAAATTGTGGAAAACATTAATTTCCAGCTTCCGACTCTGGTCAGGAGTAAAATTATCGCACCGATAAGTATCGCAATTTTAGAGGTTTCACCGATAGACCCCGGAATAAAGCCTATAAACATATCCATTAAAGAGTAGGTAATCCCATGATCTGAAGCGACTTCAGCCATTGGCTTTAATGCTGCCGCAGCGGCTTGTGAAAGTGGTGTGGCTCCCGAGAAACCGTCGATTGCGGTCTTGCTCCCGAGGCCGACCCAAACTGAGTCGCCCGACATTTGAGATGGGTAGGCAAAGAAAAGAAATGCACGGGCCACCAAAGCCGGATTCCAAATATTCATTCCGGTTCCGCCAAAAACCTCCTTTGCAAATATTACTGAAAATGCAACCGACACGGCAACCATCCAGAGCGGTGTGGTGACAGGCATAATCAGCGGGATCAACATTCCTGTTACAAGGTATCCCTCATTTACCTGATGTCCCCGGATTTGCGCTGCCGCTATTTCAATACCCAATCCTACAACATAGGAAACAATAACGATCGGAATGACTTTGATAAATCCGAAAAAGAATACAGGCCAGAAGGATATTGATTGTCCGGTTGCCATATAATGCTGATATCCGGTATTGTACATCCCAAAGAACAAAGCTGGTAGCAATGCAACGATTACAACTGTCATTGTCCGTTTCAGGTCCACATAATCGCGGATATGCGTTCCTTTCTTCGTCGTATGGTTAGGAACGAACAGGAAAGTTTCAATGGCCCCGAAACCCGATTTGAGCAGGTGATATTTCCCACCCTTTTCGAGTTTTGGTTTTTGTTTATCAATCCAGTCTCTTAATGATTTCATCTGCAATAATTTGTTTTTTTAATGGCCACAAAAGGAACTTTTTCTAAACCAGTTCTTTGATCATTGAGTTAATTCCTTTGCGCAGTATAGATTGTACGTTGATTTTTGAGGTGCATATGTATTCGCAAAGTGCAAAATCTTCTTCGATCACCTCGTAAATGCCAAGTTGCTCCATGGCATCAATATCGTTGACAAGAATGGCTTTCAACAGGTAAACCGGCAGTATATCCATTGGAAGAACCTTGTCATACTCATCTGAAAGGACAAAAGCCCGTTCTTCGCCATGGGTATTTGAATCAAGGATATACTTTTTCTTGCCAAATCTCAACCACGAGAAGAAAGTACGCGATGGACTGTATTTTCCGAAACCTGGCAAAGCCCAGCCAAACATTTCATAATAATTCCCTTCCGGGATAACCGTAACCATTGTGTCATAGAAACCCAGAAAATCTTCTGAACCCGAAGTGGTTCCGGTAAGTACATTCCCATTGATCACCCTAACCTTCTGTTTGGAAAGTTTTCCTTTGAGAAGCCCGCACAAACAACCGCCTAACCAGAAATGATAATACTTAGGTTCCTTAACTTCAGATCCCACGAGTGCAATAATCCTTGAGGAATCATATTTGCCTGTAAGGAATAACCTTCCGATCATCACTACGGCATGTGGCTGTAAGGTCCAAACAATTTCCCCCTTATTCAAAGGTGATATTGCATGTATCTGTATTCCAACATTTCCCGCAGGATGTGGCCCATCAAAATAACTGATTTCCACCCCTTCGGTCTGTTTAAAAATTTTATTCTCCTTCTTTAGCGACAACCCCAGGTGAATGTTCCCACTTGTCAGCTTTTTCAAAGCATCGATCCCTGTTTGCCAGGCTTTTGCCTCATCCTTAAAAACAAAATCATAATTTGGGGCAAGGGGCGAACTGTCGAAACAAGAGATAAAGATGGCTTTAGGTTGATCGTCTGGCTTGGCTACAACCCCGTAAGGCCTTGATTTTATTGAAGGCCACAATCCCGATTTTAACAACTCCACTTTTATTTCGTCGGCACATAAATCTTTTGGATTGGCCTGAAGGAAATCTTCCGAGAGGTTTTCGCGGTCATCCTTTATCACCACTTCAAGGATCTTCCTCCGTTCGCCCCGGTTGACAGCAACCACCTCGCCGCTTGTAGACGAGACATATTGAATCTCTGGTGAATATTTGTCAACAAACAAGGTTGTTCCAGCTTTAACCTTATCCCCTACTTTAACGTGAAGTTTCGGAATAAGTCCAAGAAAATCGGAAGGCTTAATAGCAAAGGTCTCAGGCTTAGTTACATATTCCAGATTATAAGCAGGTTCGCCTTTAATCGGTATATCTAAACCCTTCTTTAGCTTGATAACATTTGACATTATGACTTATGGTGTTAATTTTGCGCTTAAATATAGGTATTAGAACTTGTATTACCAATTGTTGCCAGAATTTTTATTGTAGAGGAAAATTCAATAATTCAATGCGTTATACGAATTTTTACCCGAACAGGTCGATTTTTTCATTTGTTAGAATATCTTCAAACCATACAATATGTTTAAACTAAAACAAAGGTGTCAACTATTTCTGAAATTGTACATTTCTGGTGTCTTGCTTTCTGTGGTTTCAATAACCCAAAGTTTTGCTTCTGCAAAAGGAAACCTGCAACCGTTGATGAACAGTATCAACAGGGAGAATATCCGGACAGTCCAGATTTTTCGGGAAGGATGGGAATTTTCGCAACCGGTTATCGAATTGGGCAGTGACCAAAAGTTGCTCCTTAAATTCGATGAGATATCAGAGGATGTGACCAATTTCTATTATACGATAACCCATTGTGATTCAGAATGGTATCAATCACGTCTGGTTCAATCTGAATATATGGGGGGGTTCATTGAAAATCCGGTGAGCGATTACGCTGCATCGGTCAATACAACCGTAAGATATACGAACTATTTGTTATCGCTTCCAAACGATAATGTGAAGTTCCTGATTTCCGGGAACTATCTGGTATCGGTTTTTTCGGATAAAGAAAGGAGTACTCCGGTTCTTACACGGCGCTTTTATGTCGTCGAACCTTTGACCGATATCCGTGGAGTGGTTAAAAATTCAACTTTTGAAGGTTTTAAAGGGCGTGACCAGGAAATTGATTTTGAACTGGCTTACTCCAGGATCAGTATCCAGGATCCGCGAACGGAGATAAAAGTGGTCGTCATGCAAAATTCGCGCGCTGACAACTGCCTGAAAAACCTTAAGCCGCTTTTTGTCAGGGATAACCAATTAAGTTACGATCTAAGTCGTGAAAACGTTTTCCCCGGTGGTGATGAGTTTCGAAATTTTGACACAAAAAACATAAGGATAAATGGGTTAAGAGTCACGAACATCGAGTATGTAAAACCTTTTTATCATGTGACATTACGGACTGACGAAATTCGCAGGGATGAAAACTACCGTTCTGAAAATGATTTGAACGGTCATTTTCTGGTCAAGAACGACCGTGTTACAGATTCGGACCTGGAAGCAGACTACATTCAGGTTCATTTTTCACTCGAAACGAAGGATCCACTTTTAGGAGGGGATATCTATGTGTTTGGAGGATTATCGGACTGGCAATGCCTTCCGGTCAATAAAATGAAATGGAATTACGACCTGAAATTGTATGAAGCAGCCCTGACATTAAAACAAGGCTTTTACGATTATCAGTATGTATATGTAGAAAAGGGGAGCAACATCATCAATAACAGCCTTTTGGAAGGAAGTCATGTTGAGACCGAAAATGATTATCAGATTCTGGTTTATTATCGGGGCTTTTCATCAAGGTACGATAAGTTGATCGGGTACCGGACAATCAATTCGGTTAAGCGATAATTCCTTCAATAGGCGATATAGACAAAACCCTTAATATATTCCTTTGCTGCATCAGGCTTTAACACATAATAGTAAATACCAACGGGAACCATTTGATTTTCAATATGATTGGATGAAATAGAACTCCCGTCCCAATTGTTTTTGTAGCTTTTAGTAGTATAAACGGTTTGTCCATAACGGTTATATATGGTCAGCTCCGCCTCTGGATAGGCTCCAATTCCGGGTATCTCGAAAAAATCGTTGATTCCGTCATTATTGGGGGAGAAACTTTCAGGGACAAACAGATGAGGGAGTGGACAATTAGGATAAGGGTCAACAACTGAATCTTTGCATACTGTCAGGGATAATTCCGATTTAACTGTATTTGAGATATTCCTTGATATGTTTTACCATTGGAACCACATTCTGTGGTACTTCCTATGAATGAGGGCCTTGAATTGACCGTAACCAAAAAGTTGTTGGAAAACCCAACTATCGGTCTATACCATTTTCCTGTTGCATTAACTTTTTTAATCAGTATCCCTTCAATATTTCGTACCAAAACGCCAAGGTTGCCCAGATTTGAAGCTATAGGATTACTGGGCAGATTGCCGGAACAAAAATTCCAGTAATAAGTCGATCCTCAAACTGAGGTATTTTTAACAGAAAAACTTTGGCCTAAACATGCTGATGCAGGGATTTTAAAATTTGCCTGGACGATACCCGGATTGTACAAACATGCCATACAATAGGATGTCAGTAATAGTTTATTCATTTCAAATAAGTATTCCTGGACGAGTATTGCCAGTTTCTTTATGAGGTGATTGCTGGATTTATATTTATCAAATTAGGGGATAATTTCCAATTTTTTCGCACAACTATATATTTTATCCAAACCAATATTAACCTGCTCCTTCGTATGGGTTGCCATTAATGAAAAACGTATCATACAATCGGTCTCCTTAACAGCAGGCGAAAGAACAGGGTTGACAAATATACCTTCATCAAGCAACATGCTTGTAAGTTGCAATGCTTTTACTTGTTCCCCAACATACAAGGGGATAATAGGGGATTCTGATTTCCCGGTATTAAATCCAAGCTCCTTAAACCCTTTCAGGGCATAATTAGAAATATCCCAAAGATTCTTTATCCTTTCAGGTTCATTTTCCATAATTTCAATAGCTGCTAAAACAGCACCGGCCGATGCAGGTGTAATACTTGCACTAAAAATCAGAGGACGTGAATTATGCTTTATAAAATTGATCGTATTATGATCGCTGGCAATAAAACCGCCAAGTGAAGCTAAGGATTTACTAAATGTGCCCATTATCAGGTCAACTTTGTCGGTAAGGCCAAAGTGGGATGATATCCCACTACCATTCTTACCCAAAACACCGATCGAATGTGCATCATCCACCATTACCGTTGCAGCGTATTTGTTGGCCAGATTAACAATCTCCGGTAGCCTGGCAATATCACCATCCATACTGAAAATGCCATCAACGACTATCAATTTAATCTGACCATCTTTGCAAGCTTTCAATTTTGATTCAAGCGATGCCATATCATTATGCCTGAATTTCAGTACTTTTGAAAACGAAAGACGGCTTCCTTCTATAATAGAAGCATGGTCGGTTTCATCAAGAATAAGATAATCGGAACGGCCAGTTAATGAAGAAACTACCCCAAGATTTACTAAAAAACCTGTACTGAAGCACAATGCGGCTTCCTTTCCGACCATTTTTGCCAATTTTTCTTCAAGCTCAATATGAAGGTCGATAGTTCCGTTTAAAAAACGTGAACCTGCACAACCAGTACCATATTTATCAATAGCATTTTTTGCAGCTTCTTTGATTTTTGGATGGTTGGAAAGCCCCAGATAACTATTTGAACCAAACATAATTACTTTTTCCCCTCTGATTGAGACAACGGTATCTTGCTGTGATTCAATGCTCCTGAAATAAGGGTAGATCCCCATTTTTTGAATCTCCTGTGGTTTTGTGTATTTCGAGGTTCTCTGTTCAAGTAATGTCATCTGTGCCATAAAATTACATTTTTCTGATTGAATATGGTTTTCGAAAGCAAATATACTTTTTTCCAATATAGTTTTAATCCCAACATGTCTGATTCATCAAAAGTAATAATTTTTGAAAGCAGACTTCACGGCTATAAAATTCAATAGCTTCACATCTCCCATTTTTCCCAAGTGCAGACCTAAGCCGAGGGTCGAGTATCAGTTTTTTGAGAATTTCGTACCAGTCATCATTGCCTGTAGCGAGAAAACCATTTTCACCTGGTTTTATAATCGTTTGATTGATACCGACGTGACTGGCAACACAGGGAATCCCTGCCGAGAAATATTGCAAAAGTTTATACCCACCCTTCATACGCGCAAATTCGGTATCCGGTAAAGGCATTATCCCAATATCCATCTGACCCAGGTCATCGTTTTCATTCTTAAAAACCCAGGGCCGTGCCACATGATCAACATCTGCAATCCGGTAATCGTCGGCAGCACCCACTGTAAGGAACTGGAACTGATAATTAGCGGAAAGTTTTTGAAGAGGCTTTTCCACTAGGTTCAAAAATACTGATGTCCAGGGAGATCCGATCCACCCAATTGTCGGTATCCCAGCTTTTGTCTTTTCTATAGGCTTTAGCCTGTCTGTTTCAACAGGAGAAGGGATAATTACAGGTTTCTTCCCACAACCGATGCAAAAGGGGGCAAGAAAATCGGTGCTAATCACTACATGACTCGCATTGCCGACCATCAATTTTGTCTTCTTTTCGTCTGTCGGTCTTTTGGGATTGATATAAATGGCGTCATCAAAATCATAAACTATTTGTACCAATCTGTTATTCAGATATTTTATAAGAAATGGGGTAATAAATATCCTCTGAATAAACACAACGTCCCAATGTTTAAAAAGAATATTCAGTGCCATTTTAAAAGCATACCACCGTTTCAGGACAGGGAAAACAAAAAATTTGCCAAACGATCTGGAAGGTCTTATAGGCACCCGTGGAATATGATGAACGCAGTAACCATTTTCCTGGAAATAAGGAATGTACTGCAAAGCCCTGATCCTTGCACTTGCATGATCGATATTGCCATCGGTAAGCATCAACATTCTTCTCTTTCCTTGTGTAAAGTATTTCCTGAATTTATGAATTCTATTCTCTGGATTGTAAAGCTCAATGATCCTGTTTCTTGCAGAATTACGTAAGTCATTTTTATTGTGATTTTGACGGATAAATTCAACCAGAATGTCAGTGTTCCATTCGTCAATTGTACATCCTGTATTTCCAATTGTGAGCTTGATGTCACCCACATTCGTCCCGACAGGGATGCAGCCACATAACATCGCCTCGCACAATGCATTTGGAAGACCCTCTGAACGGGAGAGTTGTGCATAAAATGAAGCACCTTGATAAATATGGGTCAACTCATCGAATTGCTTGGGGGGAGATAAAACCAAATTAGCAGGAATCGGTTCAAAATAGTGTTTTACCTTTTCTGATACCCCGATGACCACAAACTCATATTCAGGCAAACAAAGGGCAAGTTCCCGAAAACGGTCAAGCCCCTTGACCATCAGTCGTTGTTCACTTTCAGTGGAAGAGATCGTAATAACCCGTTTTGGGCGTTCGTAATCTGCAAAAGCGAACTTATCAGGATAACTGATCGTAGCAATGGTTTCAGCCTTTGCTTTTGGATTGATTTGTAACAATTTAATTTTTAGGGCCTCGGCGACCGGAATTCCAAGCCCCATGTATTTAAATGTATTCCGTGTAAAAAAAGCCCTTATCGGATTGGCAAAAGCACCGTAACCATATTCGGAAAGTGTAGAAACATCATATCCGCCAATCACGACAAAAGATTTTTTCCCGATCATTTTTGCGAAAAGAACGGGTAAAAGTGAATGGTAATCCCCAAACCAGATCAACACAGAATCGTATTTATAACCGTTAAATATCAGGAATATGAGTTCTTTCAAAAGAGATAATCCTGTTTTGAAAATGCCTTTCCCTGGCTTGAACTGATATTTAGTGACGTTGGCAAAAGAAGACAGCATCTCATAATCGGCTTTGACGAATGAAGAGTAATTCACATAAACAAAAAGAACCGACAGTTGCCTCATTTTTACCTATTATTATAAGTAATTATATATCAATCAATTCGTGAAAAAGGATGTGATGAGAGCGGTTTTCCTGCAAACGGATGATATTCCCCCTTTAATCCGGTTGGAACCTGGTTACGGATATCATAAACGATCCCGATCGACCTTCGCGCTTCGCCTATCTCGAATCCATTTCCCTTAAGTATTTCTTCATAGCTTCTTGTATGAAGGTCGGTAAAACCTTCGCTGAATTCGACCTCTTCCCCCTCAACTGTTATCGACCGGAAAGTTGTCTTACCGCGTTCCTTCACCTCAGGCGGCAATGTTTCGCTATTTATGCTCAGGAACCAACGGACATGGGCTTTTTCGAGCTGCAATATCCCGGAAGCCCTGTCATGGGTATGTAAGTTGACAATGTTTTCTTTCGCATCACCAAAAATCCAGGTGAGCATATCGAAGAAATGGATGCCGATGTTTGTGGCAATCCCTCCCGATTTGGAGATGTCCCCTTTCCACGATGTATAGTACCAATTTCCACGTGAAGTGATATAGGTGAGGTCAACATCAAAAATTTTATCTTTGGGAGCCTGACTGATCTTTTCCCTTAATGCGATAATGACAGGGTGGAGGCGAAGCTGTAAGATTGTATAGATTTTCTTGCCCGTATCGTTGGCCACATGTACCAAACCATCAATATTCCAGGGATTTAACACCAGAGGCTTCTCACAGATAGCATTAGCCCCGCGTCTCAACGCAACGCGAATATGCGCATCGTGAAGATAATTGGGGGAGGTTATGCTCATATAGTCTATCGAAATGCCTTTGTCGTATTTGAGTTTTTCGAGGTAACGGTCGAAACGCTCAAATTCAACAAAAAACTTTGTATCGGGCGAAAAACTGTCGATAATCCCTACCCCATCGTATGGATCGTATGCGGCTACCAATTTATTGCCGGTCTCTTTGATGGCCTTCATATGCCGTGGTGCAATATATCCTGCCGCTCCAATCAATGCAAAATTCTTCATATCAATACTTTAAATATCAAATATTAGCCAAAAAGGGTGCAGCTAATTTCATTCTATTTTGTGGGATAAAGAAAAAATCACCGAAAATAACTTCTGGATCTTTCCCAACCGGTAAAAGTTGTTCTCCTTCGAGATAATAGGCAGAATAACCGTAGCCCGCAAGAAAACCGATGATCGCTTTCCTATTGGAAGGTTCAATTTCGATCTGTACAATTGGCTGGTGTTTTGACAACAGAAAACCAAGTTGCGGGATGATATGTATTTCGTAACCTTCCACATCGCATTTTATGTAGTCGCACCTTTCAAGTTTCCCGAACAAAGTAGCCGGAGTAAACATCTTTTCAGAAAAAGTGAATTCGAACGGCTCATCTTCATGGTTATCCAACACTCTTGTGAGCCCATGCCGAAGGTATTTATTGCTTTTGGGAATCCCCATTGTGATGGGTTTATCATCTTCCGTTCCCAAAGCATAAGGGACTATTGTTGTATTTTTGTAACCCAAAGTATTGATGGCCAATATTTTCCTAAAAAGGGTAACAGGCTCAACACTAAAAACTTTACCGTTCGGCCCCACCAATTGTGCGAATACCCTGGAATAGTATCCGAGGTTTGCGCCAATATCGATCACGTGATCACCCTTCAGGACCAACTTTTTAATAAAGTAATGGCAATCAAAGGTCTTATTTTTCTTAAGCCATCCTATATTGTAGGATATAAAAAACAGTCGGCTTACAACGATCAGGTAATTCCTGACGCCAAGCAGTTTATAGAGCAATTGTTTGAGGATCATTATTTAATTCGTTTCTATTTTTAATAAGAAGCTGCTGGCTGCTGGCAACTGGCTACTGGATGCAGGCGACTAGCTTAACTGCAAGCAATAATAGCATGTTCTTAGTTCGATTATTCAGTCTCCGTTCTCCCTTCTTCGGTTTCCCTTTTCGGTTTCCGTCTTCCATTTCGATCTTCCAAATACATTTTCAGCTCGAACAGCCAGCCGCCAGTTTCCAGCCGCCAGTTGCTAATCCAGCTTACTCACTTGATTATCTACCAGGCTATACCTTTCCCCACTTTCGGGACAGATCGCAATACCCTCATTATCAAATACAAGTTTGTGGCCATATTCGCTGACCCACCCATGTTGGAGTGCAGGATTACCATACACCAATGCGTAAGCCGGAACTTCCTTAGTGATGACTGCACCAGCGCCGATCATGGCATATTGCCCGATTTCGTTCCCACAAACAATTGTGGCATTAGCCCCTATCGAAGCCCCTTTCCGCACAATCGTTTTCCGGTATTCATCTTTGCGGATGATGGCACTTCGTGGGTTGATCACATTGGTAAAAACCATCGACGGGCCAAGGAAGACATCATCCTCGCAAATCACACCAGTATAGATGGAAACATTGTTCTGAACCTTTACATTATTGCCCAAAACGACCTGTGGCGAAACCACTACATTCTGACCAAGGTTGCATCTTTGTCCGATGATACAACCCGACATGATGTGGCTGAAATGCCATATTTTTGTCCCTTCGCCAATTTCGCAATTTTCGTCAACAATAGCAGATGGATGGACAAAGTATTGTATCATAATGAGTTGATTGTTTTAAGGAGGGTGTTTACAATCAGTTCCTGTTCCTCTGTGGTAATCTCGGTATGTATCGGTAAAGCGAGCACTTCACTGCATAGTTTTTCAGATACGCGATATTTAACTGTTGGATCCCGATAAGTCACATAGGCTTTTTGGAGGTGCAACGGTGAAGGATAATAAACCATTGTGGGTATTCCAGCAATTTTAAGTTTTTCTTTGACCAAATTCCTACTTTCAACTTTTATAACATATTGGTTATATGTGTGATATGCATACTTGTTTTCGACAGGGATGCTTATCCCGGCTTTACCTTTCAGTAACTGACTATAATAATTGCCGGCAGCAACCCGATTTTCAAGGTAACTGTCAAGATATCGCAACTTTACACGCAAGATGGCCGCCTGGAGCGTATCGAGGCGCGAGTTGCACCCGATCATTTCATATGAATATTTTTGCCCCTGACCATGCCGTGAAATCATCAATGCCTTCCGGGCAAGTTCTTCATTGTCTGTGGAGATTGCCCCACCGTCACCAAAACAACCCAGGTTTTTAGTAGGGAAAAAAGAGTGTGTGTTGATGTCCCCTATCGAACCGGTCATTTTGATTTCCTTTCCAGGGAAAGTAAAGGTTGACCCGAGCGATTGGGCATTGTCTTCAATCACATACAAGCCGTTTTTCCTGGCAATTTCAAGTATGGGGCGCATATTGGCCGATTGTCCAAACAGATGAACCACAACTATCGCTTTAGTATTAATTGTGATCATATCCTCGATCAGATTTTCATCCATGTTGAAAGTATCTTCATGGACATCGACAAACACAGGGTAAATGCCAAGTAAGGCTGCCGCTTCGGCAGCCGCAACGTAGTTAAATGTCGGAATAATTACCTCGTCACCGGGTACAAGTCCCAATGCCTGATAGGCGATCTGAAGCGCATCTGTCCCGTTGGCACATGGAATTACATACTTGGTTCCCACGTATTCAGCAAGTTCATTTCCGAAATCACTTACTTGCTTTCCGTTAATAAAAGCCGATGAGTCGATCACCTCCTGGATCGCCTGATCAACTTCATCTTTTATTTTCAAATACTGACCATGAAGGTCAACCATTTTTATTTCAGTCATCCCGCTTATTTTAAACGTATAGCATAAAATATTTTCTGCGATGATCCGCGTGATCTGCCGGAGTTTACTAATCCCCCGCAGATCACGCAGATTTCCGCAGACTCTTTCACTCTGTCACTCCCTCTCTCCATCACGCCCTCTCCATTTTCAGTCTCCGCTCTCCGAACTCACAAATTTGCCAAATATTCTGCAATAATTTCAGCAGCATATCCGTTCCCATACAGGTTTACTGAAAAATCGGACGTTTTCAACAGCAATTCCTGATAAGCACTAAGAATTTTCGATGGATCGTTCCCTGCAAGAAGGTTGTAACCGTTCCCGACAAGTTCGACCCATTCGGTTTCATCACGCAAGGTTATACAATATTTTTTGAAAAAATAGGCCTCCTTCTGTAAACCTCCACTGTCTGTCAATACAATCCTGCAATTTTTAAGCAACTGGATCATATCCAGGTAGCCAACCGGGTCGATAAGTTCGAAAGAAGGTTGAATCCCCGATTCCATCAGTATTTTACGCGTTCGCGGATGGATTGGTAAAACAACACGGGTGTTGCCACTGATTTCATTCAAAGCTTTAAAAATATTCCTAAGCTTAACCGGATTGTCGGTGTTTTCCTGCCGGTGAAGGGTTGCCAGTGCGAAGGATTGGTTTTCCAGATTAAGTTGAGAGATAATGGTTGAATGCTGATCAGAAATGCCGGCATAAAAAAGTGCGGCATCCCGCATCACATCTCCACAATTAATTACCTGACAATCAAAGTTTTCAAAACCCTCATTACGAAGGTTCTCAATGGCAGTTGTTGTCGGGCAGAACAGTACCGAAGCTATCCTGTCTGTGAGTATCCTGTTGATCTCTTCCGGCATCTGATTATTGAAAGAGCGCAGACCTGCTTCCACATGGCCTACCGGGATATGCAATTTTGAAGCGGCAAGTGCACCTGCCAAGGTTGAGTTCGTGTCACCATAAACCAAAACCATTTCAGGTTGTTCGGCAATCAGTATTTTTTCGATCTCTTCCAACATCCTGCCAGTCATTGCACCATGACTTAAATTACTGATTTCCAGGTTGTATTTTGGAATTGGAATTTGCATTTCCTCAAAAAACAGGGCCGACATATTGGGATCATAATGCTGTCCCGTATGTACGATCACTTCCGAAATTCCCCATTTCCCCAAAGCACGGCTTACCACTGCCGCTTTCACAAACTGGGGTCGTGCCCCGACTATTGTAATGATTTTCTTCATTTTATAATATTGTCCAATATTGCAGCGAGCTCTACTGTAAGGCTTTTGCGCGAATATTTACCGATCCCAGTCGGATTGACGATCAATTCCTTGTTAATAAATTTGTCGTACATGGAACGAATAATCTTCTTCATAACTTCAAGATCGTGATAACCGGAAATGTCACCTGCCCCTGAATCATTTAGTATTTTGGCAAGGTCGCCATCGGCTGGACCAATTGCCAGGATGGGACGGCCTGCCGCAAGGTACTCAAAAAATTTTCCCGTCAATATCCCCTTGGCATTGGGGCTGTTGTTGATGGCCAGAAGAAGTACTGCCGACTGTTTTAGCAGGATTCCCACCTGATCGTGCGGGACATATTCGATACGGTTCAGTTGGCTGGTGAGACCAAATTGCGCCAAATCATTCAAAACCGATTGGTCAACATTTCCTGCAAGTTTAATTTCCAGATTATTTCTGAAGCCTGGAAGTTCAGTGCACAAGCCGGCGAGTGCTTCCCATAAAACTTTCGGGTTGCGGTTGGGTGGAAGAGAACCCACATGTGCGATCGAAAATTTAGTATCCTGATTCACTGTCAGTTCAGTCATATCATCCGGGTCAAAACCATTGGTGATCAAATGGACATTATGCCCACCCATCTTTTCATAGTTTTCCTTCATTTCACTGCTTACGACAACCATTGCATCACATCCTGTAATAGTCTGTAATTCAAGTCTTTTATGTTTCCTGTCAGCAAAAGCTGAAATCTTTAAGTCATTATAAAAATCAATATCAGTCCAGGGATCGCGAAAATCAGCCAGCCATGGTATTTTTAATTTCATTTTTATACCCAGTGCAATCAGGTGCATTGAATGGGGCGGACCTGTAGAGACAATAGCATCTACCTTATTGTCAATAAGATAATTGTTTAAAAATCTGATTGAAGGTTTGATCCAGAATTTACGGGCATCGGGGATAAAAAGATTTCCACGGATCCAGACTGCCAATTGCTCCATCCAACCAGTATGCTTTTTATCGCTTAACAATCCTGCATGGACTTTATCCGTTTTCTTTTTGCCTGTGAATTTCTTATAAAATTGGTAGGGTTCCCAAATAGGCAAAGTGATCTGCTCAATACCCAAAGGAATATCTACAGCCAGTGTCGTATCCAATACCGGATAATCGGGATTTGCAGGCGAATAAATAACAGGTTCCCACCCAAATTCGCGAAGGTATTTTGTAAATTTGAGCCATCGCTGAACCCCCGCTCCACCACTTGGTGGCCAGTAATAGGTAATGATCAGGACTCGTTTCATTCGTTCCCACCTTTAAAGATATTCTTAACCGGAATGGTAGCCACAAAATCCTTCAGGTAGAATGGCTCATAATAAGCCACATCCACAAATTTATTTAACTGAAAATCCCGTTCCGATAAAGGTACCATGCTTTGGGAAGATGTTGTTATCCCATCGACAAAGATGGCATTCCGATGCCTGATTGAATCGCGGCATTTAAAAGCACCATTCCCAAAGAAAAGGACTGTATTGTTTTCAAGGTAGGAAAGATACGAATGATGGTCAATAATATCAGCTTTAATCTCACGGAACTGAACTCCATTTTTATCATAAAAAGCAGTATAAACTTCCATCCGGCGGGCATCGATCATTGGGCAGAACAATACATTTTCTGTTTCGGAAGGGTAATAATCTGATAGGTGTTGAATAACAAAACCGGCCATGGCTTCGAGTGAAGATAACGCAATTAGTGGTAGCCCTGAAGCATAGCAGATCCCTTTGGCTGTTGAAACTCCGATGCGCAATCCGGTATAGGAACCGGGTCCACCCGATACTGCCACTGCGTCTATTTGACTCCCGATGATCCCGCACTCGTCTAATACCTCGTTGATGTAAACCGTCAACAGCTCAGCGTGGTGTTGTCCGGTGAGGCTTTCGCGTAATCCAACAACTACACCATCGTTGGCCAGGGCAACTGAACACACTTCGGTTGAAGTCTCAATATTTAATAAAAGAGCCATTAACTTTTTTTGCAAAGATGGGAATTTTTCATCTTTTTTCAGTATCCTGGCTTGCTATCTATTGTGCCTATATGTTTTTACCTATTTGCCTTTGTGTTTAAAAATCTAACATTAGGCACATTTGCTGGAAAACCAATAAACCCTCAAGGTTCCGGCAACCTTGAGGGTTTAGTACACCTTATGGGGTACGTTTTGTCCAGGTACCACCACCGCTGGGTTCGCTGCCTGGAGCTGCTGGGGTAGATGCATGTGCAGCTTTGGGAACACTTAACAACATCAGAGTTGTGGCCACTGAAATAGCCATAAACCCTGCCTTACTGATCGCATCTTTACGGGTCATCTTTTTCTCGTTACCCAACTTTTTCTTTAAAATACCATCCTCTTTCGATTTCATATCTTATAAATTATCAATATTTTTTAATCATATTGCAAAGGGAGGACACGCAGATCCGCCCCTACGGTTATCGTGATTGTGCGTTCAAATTGGATAAGAGCGGCCACAAGGACACGCCCCTACCATTTTCAAATTTTCAAATTGCAGCATTTTCAAATCATTTCCGTACCATCACCTTAATTGTTTGTGACGTGCTTTTATCGTTGATATTCAGTAGATAAACACCGCTGCTCAGATATGGGAGACCTATAATATTTAAGCTCCCAGCACCCAATTTCTTTGTTAGCACCACCTGACCCAAACCATTGACCAACGTAGCAACCGCACCTTCGCCTACTTCACCGATCACACGGATTTCAGTATTGCCTTTCGCATAGGCAGTTACCTTTCCTGGCAGCACCTGATCCTCCAGGCCGCTGACGATATCGCCTGTGTGAAGGAAGAACCTTTCGGAAGTAGAAGTGTTGGCCACAACCGCAGCTTTGTAGCTGTTTTTGGAAAGATCTGTGAATGTGTTGGTTAGCTTATCTTCCAAAATCACCTTGCAGGTTGGGTCTAATTGGACTGTTTGGACAGTGAAGACGATTTCGCCACCGGCTTTTGAATCGATTCCTACAGGAATGACCAATTTGCTGTATTGATTGGTGGGCAAATACTGCAATTGGAACTCGACACCATTATCTTCGACCAATTTTGTGTAAACAGTGAATTCGGCATCCGCTTTGAATATTCCGGCATCGTAGCCAACGTCAAGCCCTTCGTGTGCGCCATCCATAAATTTGATCAAAGTGGAAGCAGTTCCTATACCATTATTAGCCTTTAGAGTAATCGTAGGCCGGGTCAAGGACGAGGATTTAAAGACATTTGATCCATCGTGGATCTGCATGTCGGAGTTGAAAGTTATGTTTCCTGCACTTCCTGCCTTAACAAAGAAACCCTGGCCAATCGGGGCATTGGTATCGGCAAAGTCATTGTTTACGGCAATATACGCGGTGGTTGCTGCGTCCCAAAAATACACGGCAGCGAAACTTGAGGGCAAAAGGGCTGAATTCACGGAAACGAATCCAGTCGAACCGGCATTGATATTTAATGCCGTGGTGTAAGGGTTCCCCACAAGGTTCCAGCCCAGTTCGACTGGAACAGCACTGACTGGCAAACTGTTCAAAGTACCCTCAAAATAGGTTGTTTTTGTGAACGGGATACTGGTAAGGACCCTGTAACCCTTGCCAACCCCGAACAGGTCAAGGTTCGATTTATCATGTAGGAAGAACGACGACCAACTCCCTGCACTATAGCTACTCATTGCATATTCATAGTGGGATGCTGACGCTAAATCGGAGGTGGCAATATCCACATTATTTGCCAAAAAGGTGATGATTGGTTCAGAGGCAAGCGGTGAAGAGACCAGGTGCCACTTATCAATTGAAAAGTTTCTTTCTACCGTAGCTGATCCCGAAACGCTTCCCAAAATCTTCAAAGATCCAGTACCACCGTCATCCGATTTAACAACGAGGCCTGATGTACCTGCAAAGTTGGTCAGATTACCGCTTACCGACAATGCCTTACCCGCATCAACGGTTACTACTGCCCCCGATTGTATGGTAAGGTCCAAGCACACAGCAGGAGCGGTTGCCGGATCGGTTACATGGGGCTGGTTGGATGGGGAGGACGGTATCACAATCCTATCCGAAGATGTTGGGGCTTTGCCTGAATTCCAGTTGGTGTCATCATTCCATGTGGTGCTTGTGGCGCCGCTCCAGTAATTATTGATATTGTATTCGTATGCGCCCATATCGATGGTCCCTTCAGCACCTGTGGACTTATCCAGTTTTCTGCTATAGGTACCGCCGCGGATATCGGTCGTTTCAAAAGAATAGGAATCATCCCCAGAATCAATGCATGGTGAAGACGATAACAGGGTATAAGGATGGGTTGGATTAGCAACAATTCCCTCAAATAGCGGATTATCCGAAATATTCGCTATATCCATGCTTTCGATCGTCATATTAGCATAATTACCGAAACAGGAGTTCCATGCTTCATGG
>JBAXWR010000389.1:0-5943 GCA_037128295.1 Mariniphaga sp. | reverse complement strand
GTAAGCATACGGCGTAGTACATATTGTTTACTAAATAATCGCCTCCTACCTTTGTTGAAAATATTCAAAGATGAGAGAGCGAATAACATTGACAAAAGCTGGCGCGATTATGGAGCAACAGCTAACAAGTGGACTAACTGTCCAGGCATTTTGTGTTGCTGAGAATATTAATCCTGCAACCTATTATTATTGGCGTAAACATTTACGGTCTAAAGAAAACCCGGAATCCACTAACTTTATTCCGGTCTGCATCCAAAAGCCAGTACAGCAACAAGAAACGAACAGAGAAAATCTTGAACTCACCTATCCCAACGGTGTGCGTCTTTCGGTTTCTGTGGGTTGTGAGCTTAATCTGATTCGTGAACTGATCCTTATCTTGTAAGATATGTTCTGCTTATCGGATAATTTGCAGTACTATATGTGTACTGGTGGCACAGACATGCGCAAAGGTTTTGACACACTTTGTGGCGTGGTACGTTCCAGAATGGGACGTGACCCTCTGAGCGGCGAGGTTTTCATCTTTGTAAATACGCCGCGCAGTACAATTAAACTTCTACACTGGGAAAATGGTGGACTGGTACTCTATCACAAACGGCTGGAGTCAGGCTGCTTTGAACGTCCGGTTTATGATCAAAAACAAAACTCTTTCCAGATGAAATGGTCTGAACTGGTTATGATGGTAGAAGGTCTATCTATGAAAAACATTGCACAACGCAAACGATTTGACTCTTCTTTTGGCAAAAATCAGATAAAAAGAGATAACACAAACAGTACATTTCACAACCTATAAACCTTTTGTTTTCTAATAGAAAAAAGATAAAAAAAAGATAAAAAAATAGCTTTTTTTAACACAAAAAAGTTGCATAATTCATTGGTATTTCGTATCTTTACAGCATGATAAAAAGAGATATAGAACCAAAGGATGAGACACTGGAGCAGCAAAATGAGCGGCTAAAAAAAGGTATCTCCGAGCGTGATTCTATGATCGAAAAGTTAACTAACGAGCTATACGCTCTTCGTCGTAGATTGTTTGGTCATAGCAGCGAGCGCTTCGTGCCTGATGATCCCAACCAGCTTTCACTTGCCTTCGAAGGACTGGAAAGTCTGCCCGAAGAACAGGAGATTACAGCCCAAGAAACAGTGATCACTTACAAGCGTAAAAAAGAGGATAAAAAGCAACCCATACGCAAGGCTATTCCCGACTCTATTCGTAGAGAAGAAGTTGTTATTGAGCCTGAAAACATACCTGAAGGTGCTATAAAAATCGGCGAAGAGGTTACTGAGAAAATTGAGTACAATCCGGGTGAAGTATATGTACTTCGCACCATTCGACCCAAATATGCCCTTCCCCTTAATCAGAGCATCGTCATAGCAGACCTTCCCACACAGGTATTGCCAAGATCCAATGCAGGGGCATCCATGTTGGCATTCCTTTTGGTTAGCAAGTATCAGGATCACCTTCCGTTTTACCGTATTTTGGAGATCTTAAAAAGACAGAATATCACTATTTCTGCATCAACAGTAAATGGATGGTGTATTGATACACTAGATCTTCTAAAACCCTTACTTGAAACCCATAAAAATATAATACTGGGATGTGATTACATACAAGTTGATGAAAGTACCATCACTGTTATGGACAAAGATAAACCCGGAGGTACAAAAAAGGGATATTTCTGGATAGTTAAAAGTGTGATACAGAATCAGCTCTTTTTTCATTATCAGCAAGGTAGCCGAGCACAAAAGGTAGTTGTAGAATTATTGCGTACCTTCAAGGGAGCAGTACAATGTGATGCCTATGGTGCTTATGATATCTATGAGAACAAGAATGAAGTTTTGCTACTGGGGTGTATGGCACACGCCAGACGAAAGTTTGAGCAAGCCTTGAATGACGATCCGCAGAAAGCCAAATACGCATTAGAAATTTTCGGTGATTTATACGACATCGAACGGTATACTCAGGAAAATAAACTCTCATACGATGAGATCAAGCAATTGCGAAGAGAAAAATCTTATCCCATACTGCAAGCCTTTGAAAAATGGCTGGATGAAAACTGTCGAAAAGTTTTGCCCAAAAGCCTTATCGGGAAGGCTATCTTATACACATATAATGTCTATCCCCGTCTGGTACGTTACGTACTTGACGGAAGATATAAGATTGACAACAACGGAGCAGAAAATGGAGTTCGCCCCTTAGCATTGGGTAGAAAAAACTATATGTTTTGCGGAAACGATGCCGCAGCCGAGCGTACAGCATTAATCTATTCCCTGTTGGGAAGCTGCAAATTGGCAGGTATCAACCCTACGGTCTGGTTAACCGATGTATTGAATCGAATTCAGGACCACTCTGTACTCAGACTAAGCGAACTGCTACCGACTAACTGGAAACCACTCAAATAAAATCCTATTAGTACTAAAATAACCCACATGTCCAGGAAGTCACAGGACTTCCTAAATATAGTATTTGGATAAACTACATGTATGAGGTGGCATGTATCAGTAGCAAACCGGCAAGTATCAATCCAGCAGTCTGGTTAACCGAAGTATTGATTCGAATTCAGGATCACTCTGTGCTAATTCCAAGCGAACTGCTACCGGCAAACTGGAACCGATCAAATAAATCTCCGAAAATCAAAACGACAATATCCACCGTGCGAACATGATCTTACCGTGAAAACTATAGGTTAGAAACGACCTGTGGAAGATCTATTGCCACCCTGTACTGTGCCGCATGGATACTTTGTAATAGTATTTTCATTTTTATCTTTGAAACGTACACCTTCTTTATTTACATTATAGAACTCTATAAGATATTGATAAATAAAGTTAATCCAATCTAAATCGTCTTTCGGAGCGAGCCTATCAACAACTGTTTCAAAATAATTTGACATTGCTAATTCTTTTTGGATTTATGTTTAAATATCTTATTTAATTCATCAATAGCATCTTCATTTGCTTTTGTTAATGACCAACTTTTTTTTAAGTTGTCCTTTATTATGTAAATTGAATTTTCTCCATAAAGCCTCTTTTTTAATGACAAAATACTGGCTTGGTCAGTATATTTTAAAAGTTCAAATAGCAAAGCTCTACCCACCTTTTGTGATTTTGGATATTCCAGCCCTTTGTTTCCAAAATATATTTTTACAATAGAAATACCTTTAACTAAATTTTCTTCATTAAAAACATCCGTAACTATTTTTGTTTCCGAATTCAAAAAATCTGAAAAATATTCACAAAATTCATTGGCATAATTCTCTAATTCTTTTGTTTTTACCGGTTCTTTGTCTTTAATGAAAAAATCATTGATTCGTTGTTTTTCAATTATACCAATTCCATACAAATTATAAATAAGACTATTGAGTTCTTGTTCTTTTTCCTCAAATTTTACATCTTTGTTTGTGAGTTGTTTACTTAATTCTGTAATTTTTTCGACAATTTCTATATTTTTATTTAAAGGTATTGGAATTTGTAAAATTGAGTCTTGATTAACACGGGGAAATCCTGCATTAATTCGCTGCCAAAACTTAACCTTCAAATAATATTCAATAATTTTAGAATTTAAGATTGCAGTATAAAAATAATAATCTGAATTACTTAATTTTATCGTATTGATATGAGCTGTGGGGTAGATTCTATCACTATTCTCTTTTATAAATACAGCCTTAAATTTATCACTTGTTCTTGATATTAATATTCTGTTTTCTAATAATATATCTTCAGTTCGAGGTCGTTCAAGATTTGAAATATCTTTGGGTAAGTATAATTCAATATCGGAATCATTGATAATAAATTTTGAAATATTTTTTGTTTTTACGTACGGAAAGCAAAATTTCTCTGTTTTTAATTTCGATGTGAACTATTCATAAAATTTATCACGTAATTTTTCAACCTCTTTATCAGATAAATCTTTTGATTTAATATTAAAAACCTTTTCCAAATGGTCTTTCGAGTAAATTTTAATCCCTTGTTTTATAAATAGTTCATTGCTTTCATCGGTTAAAATATAATTTTCAAATTTTTCAAACCTTTTACTTTCAAGATAGTTAATAATTTTAAAATCGCCTTCGCTACCAATCAGATAATTACGCAAAGGTACATTTTCTAGGGTATGACTTTTTATTAAACAATTTTGTTCTATTGAAATATTATCTTCCTCAATAATTAATACCGTTTTAAATAATTTTGAAAATTCATTAGATTTAAGAACATTTAAAATCAATGTATTATTTGTGGCTTTTTGGCTTTTATAAATACATACAATTGCTGGTTCGGAAGCTGTAAAAAAATCTAAGTCCGAAACTTCGTAAAATTTCTCAATGGTGAAATTCTTGTAAAAGAAGTCTTGAAATTTACTGTATTCGTTGGTAAAATTTGAAGTATTTACAACAAATCCATATCGTGTATCTTCTTTTTCCCAAATTTTCGCTTTATATTGGAATAATTGCGATAATTCTGACTTTCCGCTAAAATGTTCTTTATTGTCTTCATAATATTTTTCTGCACAAGCATCTTTGAAATCTTTTTTCCAAGGTGGATTTCCAATTATAAAGTCGAATTTAGAATTGTCAAATTTGTTTGGTTCAAAGGTGTTTTTAGGTTCAATATTTTCACCAATGTTTTCCTTAAAAAGTTCATAATTAGGATTTTCCATTAAAAATACTTTGAGTTCTTTGTTTTCATCAATGGTTAAATCTTCAAGTATAGAAAGATACAAGGCAAAAATTGTTAAACGACGTGCCTTTTCTTCTTTTTCAATTCCATATATGAATTTTTTTATTAAACTTACTCTAAAGTCAATTTTTTCATGGACTCTTACATGTTTGTTCTCTGTAAATTTTAATAGTTTTTTATATGCAGAGATTAAAAATGCGCCAGAACCGCAAGCAGGGTCAAATACTTCACCAATTTTATCTATAGTCAAATTAACAATAAAATCGGTCAGTATTTTTGGCGTATAATATATTCCTTTGGCTCTTTGTTCATCATCAAAAAATATTTCATATATCTGGCTTATTGCTTCAATCGGTATTATATCAAATTTTAAATCAAAAAGAGTAAGTTGACCGTTTTTTGCACCTTCTATTGAATTTTGAATAATTTGCAAAACTTCATTTGTAAGTACATTTTCGGGGATTGTTGGTTCTTTAAACAAATAATTGCCAAATATTTTATGTACTTTACGAAATAAATCGTTTACGGCACTTGGGTCTTTTGTTTTTAAAATATCTTTATACCAAATATTTTCTCCGTAAAAATATGAATTAATAATGTGTCGGTCTTCCAAAAATTTTATAAATAACGTCCTATCGATTAATGCCTGAACATGAATGTCATCTTGAATCTTCAATTTTAATTTATTTCTTAAGTCAGAAAGTACTTTTACAAGTTCAATCCGTACATTTGTTGTCCGAATATTTTTTAGAACATCTTTGTAAAATATCCAGAAAGCACCTGTATCAATACTTGTTTTATTTATAGTTTGTAATAATTCTTCATCATCGGAAGGTATTACTTTTATTTCTTTGATATTGTCATGCGTTGTTTTTGCTGAAATAACACGATAACTGCAAGTTCCTTCTATCTGCTGTTTGAATACATAAAAATCGGCTTTATCTTCACTGAAAATTCTAATATGAATATTTTTTAGATCTGTTTCATTTTCAATTAGGTAGTTAATGTAGTAGAACGAAATATTGTTTTTAGCTATAGTTTTATATTCAAAAAAATTGTTATGTAGTTTGTCTGATAATCTTTCATCATCAAAATGAAATCTTTCAGGTGAGATAAGCTCAAAATCTTCCTCACTAAATCCAGATTTTTCTTTGTTGAAAAAATATGGTATTTCAGACTTGTTTTCCATTATTTTAAATTCATAGTAACTGTTAATATAAATTTATTGAATTAGGCACTTAGATAATAGCCAAAAAATGAGTAATATTGCGG
>JBAXWR010000388.1:0-5952 GCA_037128295.1 Mariniphaga sp. | reverse complement strand
AAAGAATATTGGTCACCTTTGCTTGCAATGAGTAAAACCTACCCCATATTTTTTTATCAAGAGGTTTATTATCCTTATTTGCATTGGCTATTAGATTTAATAATGTTGCGTAATCTCCTAAGTCTTTTCTGTTTTCACCACCCAGCTTCTTTGGCAAAAGTCTTAGCCAATTTTTCCATAAATCGTGTGAGTTTTCCGAAATGGAATTTTCGATAATTATTGATTCAAGTGCTAATTGGAATAAACTTTTTTGTTTATTGAGTAATTCAAGTGATTTAAAATAGCTTGAAACATCTTTTGCATATTTAAGTTGCGTTTCAAGCTGATGCATTGTACTATAATAAATTTGTAATGAATTTTCATCTAAATGAATTTGGGGTGGTTCTATTTTAAGTTCAGATAAGACTATTTTGATTGAAGGTAATTGAGATGATACTGATTCAAGTCGAGCCTTCCGAAAGAAGGACCAAAATAATCTGGTAAAAATAGGTTGCTTATTTTTGTCTGCCTTAGATAATGCGGCAACAAAAATTTTAATTGTGCGTTCAATTTCCTGAAACCTTCGGTTTTCAAAATCTTTAAAATTGTAAAATAACAAATCTCCAAATAGCTCTCTGTAACCTTCAATGTTTTGTTCCAGTTTATCTGTAGTGTTACGGACTATTAGCAATTCCTTTTGAGCGGTAGTAATAACATCAATTTTCTTTACCAGGCTTTCATGTCTACTTTTTGAAATTTCATAATTATCATCGTCTAATTTGGTGGTTGTGGAGGCAAGAAGGCCTGTTAAATACCTTGCCAGTTCTGATTGTAAATTGCTGTTTCCTAATCTAAGCATCACTGGCCTAGATGTTAAACCGTTTACTCTCTCGTTTACAACCTCTACTGCTTTATTATTCTTACTTGCAAAAAGAACTGTCTGTCCTTGATAAATTGCATTAATAACTATACTTGTTACGACCTGACTCTTTCCTGTCCCTGGTGGTCCTGTAACAACGGTCAAAGGTGCTTGCAACGATCTTTTAACTGCATTTCTTTGCTCATCATTTAATTGCAATGGTTCAATTAATACTATATCTTTGTATTCAAATGGTGAAAATTTCCCAGTAATCCATTGATCTAATGCATTTCTACTAATTTTTTTTGTTTCAAATTGTTTTAAAATATCCAATTCCTTTTCTAACCCTTGAGTATATTTTGAATGTTCGCTAAAAAACACAGCGGCGGAATTTAAGATTCCTTCTTGCGTTCCATTTTTTAATAGCTGTGTTGTTAAAACACCAGGCATAATAGTATCTTGCCAATTCCATTGTGGTCGAAGTTGACACATACGAATTACTATTTCATCTAAGCTTGGTTGATCTGCTGGCGGATTATTCAGACCTAACTCATCTGATAAAGCGATTATTTCATCGAACAATTCATTCTTGTCTAATCCAGAAATATTTTTTATTGCCTCAAAATTAAATCGAGGCATTTCATTTATTAGTGTTGGAATGTTGCCATTAACAAACGATTGAGTATCAAACGCAATAAGTAATATTGGCTCAACTACATAAAAAGCTGAGTTACCCGAACGTGCAAGGACTCTTCTCAAATTTATCGGGTAACCGAGTTGAAGAACAAGTCTGTTTCTGTCAAGCCTGACTTTATTAATTATTTTTTTTACATCTTCTGATTTAAAAAGATCACTGCTATTATTGTCACAGAATTGAGGAAGAAAATTCAGTTGACCATAGTCAAGGCTTCCAAATTTACTAGCTGCATAGCACCAAATTCCTGATTCGATATCTGTTGATAAGCATTTAAGGTAATAGGTGGAAAGTTTTGATAATGGTGTGTCTGTAGAACTAAATGGATTAGTTTTTTTTAGGATTCCTTCTTGCCCCAAAGACCATTGATATTTGCTGTCTTGAAATACTTTACCTATTAATTTATAGTATAAAATTTTATTAATTTCATCTTTATCAATGGTTTCATTGAATTTTTGAAATATTTTCAAGGCAATATCCTTTGATTTCAGTCCACTACTTTCTTGTAAGACTATCAATATTTTATCGTCTAATTGCATCAATAATTGGTTTTATTAAAAATTATTAATCTTCGTTTAATTCTGCCATAACAAGTGTATTTTAATTTTATCATGCTTTAATTGCCTCCTCCGATTTTCCATACCCCAACTCCCCAGCTTTGCCTAAATCCACCTCCCCGCTCTTTTTCCGGCCCAATTGAATTTTTGCAAGACCCCGGTTGTAGTAAGCCTCTGCCAAATTAGGGTCGAGCTTGATTGCCTTATTCAGGTCGGTAATTGCACCTTTGTAATCTTTGAGTTCAATTTTGGCTTTACCCCTGATGGCGTAAGCTTCAGAAAACTCATTTGGCCGAATCGCGATGGAGGTTGTGCAGTCGTCGATAGCCCCGGCAAAATCTTTGAGGAGGATTTTTACTCCTCCACGGGCTGCGTAAGCAAAGAAAAAATCGGGATCCAGCTTAATTGCTTCTGTATAGTCGGAAATCGCGCCAGTGTAGTCGAGGAGATCCCGTTTAACATTTGCCCTTACGTAAAATGTCATTTCCAAATTGTCTTCCAAATCATCCCAATCTTCCGGATCAACTGCTGCATACATATCAATGATGGCTGTAAAATCGGCGATTGCACCCGCGTAGTCATTAAAAGCATGTTTCGCGCTACCCCGAAATAAATAATATTCTTCGTTTCCAGGTGCAATTTCAATGGCCTTATCATAGTCGGCAATTGCTCCGGCTTCGTCTTTAAAATGGTAGTCTTTAATATACCCCCTTTTAAAATACGCATGTCCGTTGTAAGAATCAATCTGTATGATTTTTGTGTAGTCGCTTATTGCACCAATATAATCATCAGCCGATTCTTTTAAGCTTGCCCTTGCATAATAGGCATTTGTATCATTTGGGTTGCTTTCAATGGCTTCCGAATATCCGACAATGACATTTATTTTATCATGAATTCCATCGAAGATTGGATCATTGTCATGGCTGTTAACCTTTAATTCGGGATTGATTTGTAATGCCCTTAGAATATCTGAATTAGCACCAGAATATTCTTCATTATTATACCTTGCAACTGCCCTAAAATAGTATGAATAAGCATCTTCCTCAAATAACGATATTGCTTTCGACAAATCGGCTATTGCTCCGGAAAAGTCTTTTAGTCTTAATTTTGTTATTCCGAGGTTGTACCATGCCACGTCATCCTCCGGGTCAATTTCCAAAGCAAGGGTAAAGTCAGCAATTCCGCCTATCGTGTCATTTAGTTTGCCTCTTAAAAATCCCCGGTTGATATAAGATGAAGTATCGGTGGGGTCGATAGAAATAGCTTCGGTAAAATTGGACAAAGCGCTCTCAAAATCTTCACTGATTATCTTTTTATTGCCATCGTTAAAAAAATTCTGTGACGTTTTCATTTAAATTAATATTGTTTAAAGTTGAAACAAATTTACTGAATCGATTTATTATTACCTAAATAATAAGAGGTTTTGTATCAGGCTAATATATTTATTAATTGAAGTTTACGTAGGAAGCTACACCCAAAGTAAGATTACAGGAGATTTCCTAGTAAGCCGATAATTTGCCTGAGCGGAAAGATATGCAACGAAAAACATTGCAGCCTCATTTTCGGGTAACTGATGTTAACTGCTGTCTTACGTTTTCTTACGAATTTTTGTCTATGATTTATGACTATTCATCAATTACAATTGGTTATAAATCTTACAATGCTTTTACATCAGCAATGGTGGCCTTTAGTTCAAGTTTGTGCGCTTCCAATGTAAATCTAGTTTTGAATGATTTTAGAAGTTCAATCGCAACAGCACCTGGCCTTGACTGAAATAATTCTGCTCTTACCCTTGCATTTTCTTTGAACATTTTCATAATTGTACGCAATTGGTCTGTGTTTAGAGAGATAAAAAATTCATCAAGAATTATATAGCTTTTTGACCTCCCCCAATAATTTCCACAATAGATAGCAATTATCTCTTGATAAACTTGTTCAAATATAATAGAAGGAACTGCGGTTCCTAACTGAAGTAAACTTCTGGTTGCTGCCTCTTCTTCGCTCCATCCATAGCTCGTATCTTTCGCATTTGCTAATTGTTCAGCTGCTCGTCTGTATATTTTTGCCCTTAAACCGTCCGGAATATAATGAACGGCATTTAACTTAACTAACATCTCGAAAACTCGAGTTTTAGCACCTTTGTCACTGCTGTCGTCCGTGTCTGGATCAATATAATAAGTGTGATATTTTAAAGCAAGAGTTTTCTTTAAATCCTCATTTGATTTCTGCCAAAGTGTTGGGAATAATTCAATCACATTTGTCAATGCAGGTTCTTTACCTTTTGTCAGCAAATCTGTAAAAAAGCCAAAGGAAATTCTGATGTCTTGTGTCCTGAAAGATACAATTTGATCTTTGAGTATATCGATTTCGTCAATTGTGTGAACTTTGTTTTTAATTGGGTCAAATAGTGATGAAATGGAATGACCAGGGTCTGGAAATGGATGTTCAAATAAGTTCTTTTGTAGTAAAAGAATTAAACCAATTGCATCTTCCATTTCAACTCGGTTGTCCGAATCATGTGCAGGTGAAGCATGGTTACGCATCCAATTAATCATCTCTAATGATTTTCCTGCCTTAGGATTTAATAAACCAAGCTTAGTAGATCCGGCAATTAAAACCAAATCATCAACATTACTCCATCTTTCAGCGATCGTTTCTCCATCCTTCTCATACTTTTTCCTACCTGATTCATCTTTTACAACTGAACTCCAAAGTTCAACGCCATATGCCTCAACTTTTCGTTTTAAGTTGTTAACCGCAGCATTCCAAATTGCTAAAATGGAATAACTGTAAAAACCGGAATCAAATAGACCTTTTGCTTCTGTTATATATTCAATTTCTCGGTCCACAAGCAGTGGAAAGCCATCCCTAATATTTACATCCGTCCTTAGAATTTGTGGTAAAAGAGTTTCCATCCGAATATTTGTTTTTGAATATAAAGTTTTATGTCTGTTAGTCTAATTTTTGTCGATTAATTGCACCACCGCTAATGTGGGTTGCAATTAACTTGCTTACTGAACAGTAAAAGCGTACAACTTTTCTACCATGTCGTCAATATTGTACGGTAATACCCTTTGTTCATTATTTTCACTATAAGGTTTACTCCTTTCCTAGTTTCAAAAGAACTTAAAATTCATAATAAACATTTTTCAACTACATGGATTTTAATCCGTATCTCCTAATAAATGTATAACCGGTAAAAATAATGTATTCAATGTTGTTTACATTGAAATGGAATTTTTAATTACCTGTTATACAACATGTTTTTCTACCCCACGATCAAAAAAAAACTTGCGCTCATAGCCTTCAACTTAATTTTGTAAGTTATTGATAATGTGCATGTGATAATTTTACCCTCATTCCTTTTAAGAAAAGGATTAATCAAGTAATTTTGATCATATCAAATAACTTTATGGGATTTTTGAACCGGGTGTTACCTTTATGGAGCGTCCCGTTTTATTTGCCAAATATGCACATATATATTTGATTTACAATAAAGTAATTATCGTATTTTTCCTAAACTGAATTGATTTTGTTTAACAAACAAAATCAGAATATCCTGATTATATTAGGGTTTGTGCATTTGTACAAACCCTTTTTTTGTGTCCTTTACCCCCCGATTTAGCATAGCTAACCTTGCTAAATGAAAAATGAAAAAACGATTTGCAGTACAGAAATTGGGTTGTCGGTATTGATGGTTGGTGATTCCAGGATAAGGATAAAGGAGTTGGCAGACAACAGTATCGACTCTGTTGTTACCGACCCGCCTTACGAGCTTGGGTTCATGGGCAAAAAGTGGGACAATACCGGGATTGCATACGATGTCAAATTGTGGAAAGAGGTATTGAGGGTACTGAAACCGG
>JBAXWR010000387.1:0-5994 GCA_037128295.1 Mariniphaga sp. | reverse complement strand
CCCCCAGATCTTCTTCAACGCCCGTTTCGAATTGATGAAAGTCCCTTTACCTGCTTTGGAAACCACTAAACCATTTGCAATCAATTGTTTTAATACCAATTTGGCGGTCTCACGCGAAACACCATGCCGATCCATGATCCGCGAAATAGAATCGATCCGTTGATCGGGAAGATAGTCCTGATTAAGAATCTTAAGCTGATAAAACTCTGTCAGCCGCCGATATAACGGTATAAAATTGTCCTTTTGCAATTGTGTTAACAAAATATCTTACAAACATAATAAGAACCGTTCATAAAACATCACATTACATCACAGTTTAGACAAAGACAGCCCATTTTTTTATTCTATCTCAATATTAAATTTCGCTAATAACCCCAAAACCCCTGGCATTGAAAACCGCGCTTTTCTCATCTTGTTTTTAACCGGATCGATCGAATAGTTATGTGAAGTCCTGAAATCAGCTTTTTCAAGGATGGTTTGATCAAAAATGGACCTGGTTAAATCACAGTTCTCAAAGAGAGAATTGGTCAGATCGGCACCTGCAAAATCGACCTCCTGAAGAGTACACTTTTTAAACTTGATATTCTTCAGTTTTAACTTAAAGAAGGAAGCGAGATTAAGATTACAATCGTCAAAATCGAGGATCAGAAGGAATTTGCTGCAATCACAAAAGCTCAACCCCAATAATTTACAATTTTTAAACTTAACATCCTTAAATCCGGTTTCGGCAATTTTCGCATTGCTCAGATTGCAATTTTCAAACCTACATTCGATAAAGGTGAAATTTGAAAAATTAAAATTTGAAAAATTACATTCTGTGAACGTGCAATTTTCAAATTCACGACTGTCCAAATGTTTTCCTGTATAATCAACTTTTTTATAATCCTGATTAACAATCATTTATAAAATTATTTATTTCGACAATTTTGATTTTGAATACTTAAAAACAATCCATTTCGAGCCTTCTTCGTTTAACTTCACCATAAAAAAATTCGGAGAATTTCTCATTTGCACCAGTCATCAAATAGACCGAAGTTCCTTTTTCGCGGGCATACTGATTTTCGACTGAACCAATTTTTTCAATGTGATCAAAAAACTGAACAACTTTATTATCAGGATATTTACCAATCAAAATTACATTAGTAATCTTAAGATTTTCCGGAATCCAATAAAGATAATCGGTACTAAACGAATAAGATTCCGGTGTATTTCCCCGGTTATAGAAATTTAATGCACCAGCTTGCCCATAGTTATCACAAAAAATCAGAGTTTCCTTTTTTTCCCCTTCCGATAACCGGGTATAGGCATTGAAAGTATGGGCAGCCATCTCCTTCCATCCAATCATATCGGAGAAATCCTGTGGCAGTTGATGGTTCTTACCATCCTCCCACCGCATAAGTCCCATCGACTCAAACTGTTCCTTCCTTTCGTTAATTGCTTCGGGACTTAAAACCGGAAACATAAATTTCACCACGCCAATAAACATCAGAATGTTAATTGTGAGATATATAGTAGAAATATATAGAAATTTAGTCGGGAACTTTTTCTCAAGATAAACTGATCCGAAAGCAAATAGAACAGGATAAAGTCCTAAGGCATAATAGTTTTTGGCTTTCAATAAAAGAAAAATAACCATCACAAGAAAAAAGGTCAGCCCAATAACTTTAAATTTTTTAAATTCAGAATGATTGAAAAAGGCAAAAAATGCGGCAACAAACAGAGGTAATGCACCGGCAAGAAAAAACAACTGATCCTTAATAAAACCCAAAGAACTAACATGAATGAGTTGCGTCTCCCTAAGTACCCTCATATGTTTAATAACAGGAAACCCGTGGTTGTATTGCCAAAGTAGGTTCGGTAAGAACAAGATCAATCCCAATAGAAGTGCAAAGTAAAACGCTTTGTTGACGAAAACCTTTCTTAATTTGGTAAATAAAAACGCAAGAAAAAGACCCATTAATAAAAAAATAACATTGTATTTATTATAAAATCCTATAACACTGATAATTGCAATATAATACAACCAATAAGATTTTGAATCTTTAATAAACCTGACCAACAAATAAAAAATAGTAGTCCAGGCAAGTATATCGAAAGAATTGGGTTGATAAAGAAGATTGAGCCGTGTAAATATTGAAAAGACAAAAACTGTTCCGGACAACAACTTCGCCAAAATTCCACCATCCAACTCTTCCACAATCTTCCAAATGGCCAGAAGTGTCAGTACACCGAAAAGTCCTGGAAAGAACCTGATCCAGAATATTCCACCACCCAAAAAATTAATCAGGATTGAGACCCATGATATCAATGGTGGGACAGAGATAAACCCTGCTGCCGGATGAAAGGCCTGATCGAGATGCAAAAATTCATCGCGGTGTAGTTCATATACCGGGTTGATGAAAATGAACTGCAATACAAATTTGATGAATATAAGCAAAAGCAATACCCAATATTTTTTTAAGAATAAAAGCAGATATTTCCTCATAACTTATTAAATATCAAATAGTTTTAATTTACATTAATTCATCCAGGCTTTGAGGGTTTTAATAACCAGTTTATTTTGTGCCTCAGGCATTGTACCAATTCTGGATCTGTGGCTTCCCCCGGGTTGTACGACTTTCAAAATCTTTCGATTACCTCTGGTGGAAGCCGCAGAAGCCGACCATGGATCATTCTCTCCATAGATAAATAAAATTTTATCGGCATTTTTTTTCAGGTACTTTTTAACTAAAAGGCTCATTGAAGGATCATATAGGAACTTATAGGAAGATGGCATAAACAACTTCATTATATAATTATGTGTATCAGATAGTTCCATTAGCTTTCCAAACGGTTTGGGATTGTAACCATAGTACCCAAGCTGTTTTAATGCCTGTACAAAAAACGGGAATGTAGGTTTTCCGCTTTCTGTATCAAAATAATCGGGAGAACAGATTTTAATCAGGTAATTGAAGAATTCCTTATCGGTTGCAGTTGAAGCAGGGATGGTGGAAACAGGATAGCCCCATTGCCAGAATGAGAAAGCAAATTCAAGCACACAGTAGTCGTAAATCAAATTGGCAGGTGCCCTGAAGTTGTATTTTTTATCCTTGCACAATTGTTCGAAAAGTGGCATCAACCGGCTTTTCCTTTTAAGAAATTCAATTTGACATTCCCTTAAACTTTCCCTATCTGAAGCGGTTCCTGCTTTGTGCCTGATAAAGCGGTCGTGCCTTTTCTCTTCGACCGAAAAATTCAAAGGAGCGACATAAGGAACTGAAATATCAACATCCCGTGGATATAAGGCACGATGGTACAAAACGGTTTCACCCCCTTTACTAATACCGGTGCTGATCCATTTATTTTTATACAGTTGTTTAAACAATTCCACGATATGATGATGGTCGGCGGCTGCATTTTCAACGGTCATGTAATTCCAGTCGATTGAATCAGGTACCGATTTTCCGAAAAAACGGTGTTCGACAAATAGTTGATTGGCATTCAAAATTGGACAAAGTTCATTCAGGTATTTCTCACTTTCACCATAGTCACCGCCATAACCTTCAGTGATATAAACAATTGGTTTGTCAATATCGAGATTGGATAGGATAACCCTTTGGGGGAAAGTCCCTTTTTCTGGGTGGAGATGATCAATAGGTTGTTTCACCATGATCATAAATGCCTCCTTAAAAAATGGATTGGGATTCATTCTCACAACAGAAACAATTCCGGGAATATTTTTCAATTGTTCTTCGAGATTCTGTGAAATCCCTAATAAACAAAAAGATAGGAGAAATAGGACAACAAACACAACCTTTAAGAATCGATTAATCATAACATTTGGTTCTAATAGTTTTTCATAGTTTTAACACGGCCAAATTAATAACAAATTTCTAAAGTAAAACAAAAAAAAACGAAATTGTATTTGATAGCTATATATTTAAACAAGTGTGTTTAAATACCTGCAAAGCATAAGCAAAGAATTGAATATGACTGTATCGCCACGAAAGGTCACCGCCCATTCAGGATGGTTGACATGGATCTTAACTACATCAACCTCATTTCTATATAACTGCATATCAACTATATCATAGCCATTTCGCTCAACAGCTTTAATTGTCCAGTCAATGGCTATACCTGTCCCTGTTATCATGGCTTTACGTGTCACATGTTTTCGGATACGGAAATCACCCTTTTCAGGATCAAAATAAAGATGATCGCTTTTGAACAATGATGAAAAACTTCCGTTTAAAATCAGGTCTTCCGGTGCACCCTGTTCGACTGATTGATCCAGCATAAGCCATATCCGGTCCGATTCGGCTATCGCCGTGGTAAGGTCGTGTGTCGAAAACAGGACGGTTTTCCCTTTCTCACGCGCAAGCCGATGTAAAATATGGACAATCTCATATTTGTTGGATAAATCAAGAAATGCTGTCGGTTCATCAAGGACAATTATGTCGGTATCCTGGGCAAGGGTTCTGGCAATCATAGCTTTCTGCCGCTCCCCATCCGATATGTAATTGATAGGACAGTTCTCGTAACCCTGAAGTCCCACCGCGCGGATTGACTCTTCAACAACCAGGCGGTCTTCATCCATTAATTTACCAAACCAATTGGTATAGGGGTAACGGCCCAATGAAACCAGATCAAAAACCGTTAGATTTGGTACGCGGATAATTTCGGTAGAGACGAAACTCAAAGTTAAGGCAAGTTCGCTTTCACGATATGAATCTACACTTTTTCCTTTTATTAAAACTTCACCAGAAATAGGAGGTTGAAAACCAGCTATGGTTCGTAGCAAAGTGCTTTTGCCAACCCCGTTTCCGCCAATCAAAGCGACCAATTCGCCCTTTAGTGCATAGACCGAAATATTCTCCTTCACAACTTTATGAGAACTTGATTTTCCTTTATAACCAATTGATAAATTGGTTAATGCAATTATCCGCTCTTCCTGATGGTTCATAGTTGCCCCATTTTTTGATTTCTGATAATGATCCAGATCACGATAGGGATGCCCATCAGGGCTGTAACAGAATTGACAGGCAGGGTATGTTCGGAGCCTGGAAGCTGTGAAACCACATCACTAAGCAACATCATTATTGCTCCGATCAAAATAGTTCCGGGAATCAAAAGCAAATGGCGGGAGGTTCGTAAAACCATCCTTGCAATATGGGGCACGGCTATTCCAATAAAACCAATCGGACCACAAAAAGCGGTAATACTTCCTGCCAGGATACAAGTGGATAAAAAAACCATTTTACGCGCAAACCTTATGTTCATGCCCATACTTCGGGCATAATTTTCGCCTAATAAAAAGGCATCGAGGAATTTAGACGAGAAAAATGCAATGACCATACCAAGAAGTACTGAAGGCAATAATACCGATAATTGGATGTTGGTGACACTTCCAAGGCTGCCCATGGTCCAGACGACAAACGATTTCAACATCGACTCGTTACTGAAATACTGAAGGATATTGACTACTGCAGAGATTGCACTCGAAATAAGGATTCCAAGGATAAGGATGGTCATAATGTCCTTTATCCTATTAGAGATCAAAGCGATCAATAAAAGAATCAACCCTGATCCAAGCCATGCAGCTCCAACAATTCCCCACGATCCGATGGTCGAACTGGTACTGCCTCCAAGCAATCCTCCAGTACCTAAAACCAAAAGTGCAACACCAAGACTAGCTCCTGAACTAACACCCAAAATATAAGGTCCAGCCAGAGGATTTCTAAAGACCGTTTGCATTTGCAATCCGGCAACAGACAGCGCAGCCCCGGCTAGAATTGCAGTCAAAGCCTTTGGAATACGAAACTGATTGATAATCAAAACTATCTGAGAATCCGTAAATTCTGGTTTTAAAACCGCTTTGGCAATTTCCGGAAACGGAATATAATACGATCCCACCATAAGATCCAAAAGAAAAAACACCGGAACAAGAAGCAGGAGCAGCAACAAGGATATTGAAAATTTAATTAGAAAATGCCTTTCTCAAAAGCCGCAATTAAA
>JBAXWR010000386.1:0-6002 GCA_037128295.1 Mariniphaga sp. | reverse complement strand
ATTAGCCACAGCCAAATCGGGTTTGCCATCGCCATCTATATCTCCTATACTTACTGACTGAGGGTGTGAGCCTGCTGTGAAATCAACCTTAGCTGCAAAACTGCTACTGGTGATCGAGCCCGAAGTGGAGGTGTTGCACAATACCGATATGGTGTTGGCGCCATTATTGGCCACAGCCAAATCGGGTTTGCCATCGCCATCTATATCTCCTATACATACTGAAGAAGGGTTTGTGCCTGTTATGAAATCAACCTTAGCTGCAAAACTGCCACTGGTGATAGAGCCAGAGGTGGATGTGTTGCGAAATACCGAAACGGTGCTTTTGCCAAAATTAGCCACAGCCAAATCGGGTTTGCCATCGCCATCTACATCTCCTGTACTTACTGAAAAAGGGCTTGTGCCTGTTATGAAATCAACCTTAGCTGCAAAACTGCTACTGGTGATGGAGCCCGAAGTGGAGGTGTTACGAAATACCGATACGGTGTTGCTGTAAAAATTAGCCACAGCCAAATCGGGTTTGCCATCGCCATCCATATCGCCTATACTTACTGATATGGGGTATATGCCTGTTGTGAAATCAACCGCAGTTGCAAAACTCACGTTGCCCGAAGTGGAGGTGTTGCGAAATACCGATACTGAGGTACTTCCATAATTAGCCACAGCCAAATCAGGTTTGCCATCGCCATCTATATCCCCTATACTTACTGAATAAGGGCTTGTACCCGTTGTTAAATTAACCGCAGTTGCAAAACTTACTGTTCCCGAGGTGGAGGTGTTGCGAAATACCGATACGGTGCCGCTGGTTTTATTAACCACAACCAAATCAGGTTTGCCATCGCCATCTATATCTCCTATACTTACAGAATAGGGATATGTGCCTGTTGTGAAATCAACGTTGCCTGCAAAGGTAATACTGCCAGCCAAGGTAACAATAAAGGGTTTGGCCGAGTAAGCCGTTAGGTTACCAGCAAGGTTGGTAACCGATAGGTACTGGTACGTTGCACCTAAAGGAACTGTTACCGTTAGGCTGGTAGCAGTGGCTGCTGTAACCAATGCCTGGGTAGCGCCAAAGAAAACAATGTTTTGTGCCGCAGTGGTGTTAAAATTTGTGCCTGAAATGGTAATACTGCTGCCAATGGCACCGGATTCAGGAATAAAAGAAGTAATGGTTGGGACGGCGCCCATTACGTTTGTCCATCCCAATAAAAGGATTAAAACTAAATTCGTAAAAGTAATTTTCATAACAAGATATTTTTTAGGAAATTTCTAGGCGATTACACTGTGCCGCTTGGCTGGTAAGAAGCTGAGGTTGCATCTATATCGGCAGTTTGTGAAAAATACTTGCTGCAACTTGCGCTCTTTTGGATTAACCAATAGAGGTTGTCGAGGGTGGCAATCTGGTACGGACTACAACTTGTGCCGCTGCCCGAGATCGGTATTGATGTTTGTGCCGTCAATTGAACAACAGCAAAGATTAATGTTAATGCTAGAAGTAGTTTTGTTTTCATTTATTCATCTCTCTAATGTGAAGGAAAAATCATTTTTTTTGCGGGGGATAAAGACCATACCGAATTTCCGTTCAAGAGTACGATCAAATAATAAGAAACATGCTTAAAAACGTATAAATTATGTTCAAATTGATCAATTCGAACACATTTTGACTTATTGAGACAAGAATTATTCAGGAATCTGAAATTCAGATATTTTTGTTGACTTGTAAAATGACATCACCGATAAAAGTACCAAGGATTAATTGGCAGCGATTTTCTTTTGGTTTGTTGGTTGCAAAGATTTACAGGTAAAGGGTGGATACATAAGGCAAAGGGCGGACACCTAGGTCCGCCCTTATAGCATTTTCGGAATTTTAATTTTCGGATTTCTAATTTATTTCCTCACCATCACCTTAAATGTTTGTGGCGTACCATTGTTGTCGATTTTCAACAAATAAACACCACTGCTAAGGTTCTGGAGGCCAATAATATTCAGGTTTCCGGCACTTAACTTCTTTGTGAGCACCACCTGACCCAAACCATTGTATAATGTAGCAACTGCACCCTCGCCTACTTCGCCAACCACCCGGATCTCAACGTTCCTGACTGCATAAGCGGTCAGCTTTCCTGGCAGCACCTGATCATCAACACCGCTGATAATATCGCCAGTATGAATAAAGAACCTGCCTGTACCGGCTGTATTGGCCGCAACGGCAGCCTTGTAGTTTCCTTTGGAAAGATCTGTGAATGTGTCGGTTAGCCTATCTTCCAAGATCACCTTGCAGTTGGGGTCCAATTGGACAGCTTGGACAGAGAAGACTATTTCGCTGGCGGCTTTGGAGTCGATGCCGATTGGGATGACCAATTTGTCGTAACCGGTTGGAGGCAAGCATTGCAATTGGAAATCTACTCCATTGTCCTCAACCAGTCTGGTGTAAAGGGCGAATGACGGTTCAGCTTTGAACACACCTGCATCATAACCAACATCCAACCTTGCGGTTGTCCCTTCAATAAATTCTATGATCGTAGAGGTGCTACCGACATTGCTTTCGGCAATCAGTTTTATTTGTGGTGTGGGGACTTTAGTTCCTTTAAAAATAGCACCTCCCTGATGCACCTGCATGGAAGAGGTAAATTTCAAATTTCCAGCAACTGCTTTTACAAAGAACCCCTGGCCAACCTGTGCATAGAAAGGTGAACTGCTATTGTGTGAATGGTTGACTACAATATAGCCTTTGGGAAATGCCGTCTCGTCCCACAAATAAACAGCGGCAAAACTTCCTTTCAATACGTCAGAGTTTTCATCGATAAAATTGGTCCCACCCGAAGCATTACCCGCCGCATAATTGATGCTGATCGCAGAAGTAAACGGGTTGCCAACGAGGTTCCATCCCGAAATTACCGGCACATTATTCCCAATTGGCAAGGCATTTAGTTGGCCTTCAAATTGAAGAATTTTTGTGACTTCAGGCCCCACTGTGCGAACCAAATAACCTTTTCCAGGCCCAAAAAGGTCCCCAATGGCTTTTCCACTTGTAAAATAGTCGGTAATCCAACCTGTTCCGGAACTATTGTAATTCTTCATTGCAAAAGTGTAGGGGTAAGTATTGCCGGCGGTGGCGATGTCTGTATTGTTGTTAAGGAAATTGATGATAGGTTGTGAGGAAGTTGGTGAAGAGATCAGGTGCCATGCATCAGGTGTCATATACCTTTCAACAATTGCTGCTCCTGAAACGTTTCCCAAAATCTTTAATGAACCGGTGCTGGTTGCATCCGATTTGATCACCAAGCCTGTTGTGCCCGCATCGTTGGTCAAAGTACCATTAACCGTAAGGCAGGTAGTCGTAGGGAGTTGGAGAGAAGCTTCCGCCTCAATTTTGAGGTTGTCCATAGTAACGGGGTTAGTCGCGTTCGTGCTTGTAAAGGTAAACGCTCCGTTATCAACCACCCAGTAACTGCCAGTTTGGCTCACAATGCGAGCTCCGGATTCTGCTTTTATTACCCCTTGCGAAAAAGAGGTATATTGAATAAACACTGGTACAATCAATACCAGCAGTCTGAAAATTTGCCTTTTCATTTACATGAGATTTAGTAACGTTTGTTTCATGATTATCAATCTATTGTAAATTATTTCACCCTCAACCATGTGGAAACACCATCCGAAACAATTTTGAATGAATTTGTATTTGATAATGCATCCCCATACGCCGAATAATATGATAAATCTATTTTAGCTCCACTATAAAATTCAGAAACCGGGTCAACTAAAAAATCTCCTGGTTCTCCATGCAAATCAATGTAAAAAATTGAAGTTCCTCCATAATTTGCATTTGCTTTGACATATACCTGAATTATTGAACCCGCCGAGAATGATGCTGCCCGTGGTAAATTAAAAGTTATCAACGGGTTGTTTGTAGATTGATCCTGAAAATCGAGTATAAGATAATTCGTTTTTGCCGTTCCAAAGGTTGAAATTTCAACCGCAGCATTGGGCGCAAGGGGAAGGTTCATATAACTAATATCATTGCCACCATCAGAAGGTATGGCAACCCAGGCTGCGCCATTGTAGTAATAAAATCCGGCAGTACCATTGGTCTGGTAAATCAACAAACCAGTGGCGGGATTCGAAATGGCTGCTTTTTCGGAAGCTGTCATCCGCGGGGGAAGAAACCCCTTGGTGGTTGAACTTACATCTAACATGGCACTGGCATCGGGGCTTGACCCATCGTTGTTGATGCCAACATTTTGGTTTTGGGCAAACAGATTGCCGATCAAAAACAGCAACATCGCTGTTACAAAAATTGCTTTTGTCATTTTAGTTTTCATTTTATAAAAATTTGGTTCACTTGCCAATTAATTAAAAAGCCCGAACAGCACGAACCAGAAAATTTTGCCACTTATTGTAGTGGTCCTGGTCAGCATAGAGAAAACCATGGTACCACCCATCTGATGCATCGTACTCGGATGAACTCCAATAGACTTTATCCGCAAAACTGCCAAATCCAAGTTCCTTCATCTCGTAAAGTTTAGCCAATTCATCTCGGCTTGGCAAATACCAATCGCTATATCCTCCACCGTTGTATGCTCGTGCAAGACCTGCAGCATAACTGGTTCCAGAGCCATTCTGGGAAATGATATTGTTGGTGTTTGCTAAGCCTGTCCCTATGGCAGTGCCTGTCCCCAATGGCACTGAAGTACTTTGATAGTCAGTTATGGCCCAAATGATTCCGGAACTCTGGTCGGCAGTAGCAGCTATTAAACCATGTTGTACATTTGCATCATACCCAGGATCGAATGGTCGCAAAATATAAGCTATTATTCCGCCCATGGCACTTTGGCCGATAGCCAATTCAGAAGCGCTACCACCACCCATATTCGTCCAGACAGTTCCGTTATAAACCTGCATTACACCGGATGGTCCGCAATCGTAGCACCATATCATCAGGCCTGCGACAGGATTTGCAATGGCGGTCTTTTCTAAATCTGTCATTCGCGGAGGCAGAAAACCCTTGGTAGTTGAACTTACATCTAACATGGCACTGGCATCGGGGATTGAACCATTGTTGTTGATACCCACGCTTCCGGTTTGGGCAAACATATTGCCTGCAAAAAACAGCATCATTACTGTTACATAAATCGCTTTTGTCATTTTTGTTTTCATTTTATAAAAATTTGGTTCACTTGCCAATTGATTAAAAAGCCCGAATTGCACGAATATTGATTGGGCTTGACTTATAGCCATATTCCTGGAGATAATAGCCGAAATACTGAACCCATGCGAAGTCAAATTGATTAGCGTAAATAGATTTGTATTCGGAAGAACTCCAGTAATAGCCATTTTCAAAGCCTCCGATTACATTTTTTTGATCGTACAATAAGTTAAGCTCGTCTTTAGAGGGTAAAAACCAGTCACTATAGCCTCCTCCCCTGTAAGATCGCGCCAGGCTTGCGGCATAGATGCCTTCTCCATTCTGGGCAATGATATGATCTGTGTTTGTGGAGCCAGTACCGATTTCAGTAAATGTTTCAACATTCTGGTCATTGTAGGTAGGTAATGCCCAAATAATTTCCATACCCTGGTCAGCAGTGGCAGCTATCAATCCATGGTTACCTGTTTCATCAATATAGAAAATAATTCCACCAAGGTAACTTTGACCCAATGTAATTGGCCAAACCGTATTTGAGACACCACTGGCCGGACCTGTACCAGTCTCATTGGAGGCTGTAACAGTAAAAATATAACCTTCACCAGCAGGCAACCCCGAAACGGTTATGGTTCCGCTTCCTGCCTGATTCAATGTCCCTGTATAACCACCTGGAAATGAAGTTGCAGTGTAGAACAGAATCGCTGCACCGCCATCGGAAACAGGTGCAGTAAAAGGTACCGAGGCAACGCCATTTCTTGATGTTACAGTACCTATTGTGGGAGTACCTGGTAACCCCCCACGGATAAGGCTTGCCCATGTAGTTCCGTCAAAGACTTGCAATTGACCGGATGTTCCGCAATTACTG
>JBAXWR010000385.1:0-6012 GCA_037128295.1 Mariniphaga sp. | reverse complement strand
ACCGATATGGCAACTTATGAAATACGTCCCATCGCTACCGGCTACCAATTGTTAATTGATAACAAGTTGGCTTGTACCCTGGTTTCGATACCCAAAGGCTCCTTCCTCCGTGAAGACGGCAAAATAGTTACGGTAAATGCCTTTTGTATGGCCCGTTTCGCCGTAACCCAGGATTTGTTCAAAACGGTTACAGGCAAAACCCCTTCTTATTTTAAAGGAGAGCAACACCCTGTGGAACAAATCTCGTGGTACGATGCGGTAAGGTTTTGCGGAATATTGAACAACGCATTGCAGGAAGACAGACCTTCAGAATTGCTGAAAATGAATAACTTGACTAACGAAGAATTGGATAAATTCGAGTTAAACCCTTCCTCGTCAGGTTTTCGATTGCCTACCGAGGCAGAGTGGGAGTATGCCGCAAAAGGCAATGCGGGAAATTTCGATCCGGTAAATCAGGTTTTCAAATACTCCGGTGGCGACAACCTCGATCTTGTTGGCTGGTACGAAGGAAACAATAAATACGAAACCAAACCTGTTGGCCTAAAAATCCCGAACAACTTTGGGTTGTACGATATGAGCGGCAATGTTTGGGAGTGGTGCTGGGATTGGATGGAAAAGGATTGGATTTATGATAAAGATTCCTTAAATAACCCTGTTGGTGCAAAATCGGGTGCGTCCCGTGTGTTTCGCGGTGGCTCGTGGTTCGACGACGCTGCTTACTGTCGTTCGGATGGCCGGTACTTCACTGCCCCCGACTCTGGCTACGGCAATCTGGGCTTCCGCTTGGTATTCGTCCCGTAGCTTGGTGGATGCTTTTCCGGCCTATCCCTTTGAGCTACGGAGGGCAAGTGAGCAAGCCGAAAAAAGAGAGGCAAAACCCAAGCGGTAGCGGGTTTTGACATTCTTTTTTAAGGCTTGCGAGTTTACGGATCCGCCTCTGGCGGAAAAATTTTGGGGGATTTTGAATAAAAATAAAAAATATGCAGATTAAATTTTTCACGATACCTATAACTGCGGTAAGCGACCACAACGAAGAACTCAACGTTTTTTTGCGGACAAATAAAGTGGTCGAAATCGAAAAACAGTTGGTCCAAACCGCGAATGGAGTTTATTGGTGCATGTATATCAGTTATTTACCGTCAACTACAACGGAAATTGCATCCAAAGAAAAGATCGATTATATGAAAACCCTTGAACCGGATGTTTTTAGCCGCTTTTCCAAACTGCGTGAACTGCGAAAAAAGATTGCCTCGGATGAAGGAATATCAGCTTATGTTATTTTTACTGATGCTGAACTGGCCGAAATAGCAAAGCTAACAGATATCAGCATCGGAAAACTTAAAGGGATCAAAGGTATTGGAGATAAAAAGGTTGCAAAATATGCAGACACCATTGTAAAAGTTCTAAAAGCAGAAACTGATGAAACGAGCAACGGGGCTGAAGCCAATGATTAGCATTTTTGACAATCTTTATCTTGCCTTTTACAAAGCAAAAAGAGGCAAAGAGCTGAAGCCCCAAGTAATTGAATACAGAAAAAATCTGAAGGAAAATATTAATAATTTACAGCAGCAATTGTCAACCGGAAATGTTGATATCGGTAACTATCACTATTTTACCATCTACGATCCTAAGCAAAGGCAGATTTGTGCTGCCGGATTTGGCGAACGAGTGTTGCATCACGCCTTGATGAATGTCTGTCACCCCTATTTCGAAAAATACCAGGTATTCGACAGTTACGCTACACGAATTGGCAAAGGGACATACAAAGCACTTGAACGGGCAGCGCAATTTCAAAAGAACTACCAATGGTACTATAAATTTGATGTTCGAAAATATTTCGACAGCATTGTACATAAAATACTGTACAAAATGCTTGAAAATAAATTCAAAGACGATACTTTGCTCTGCATTTTCAAACGGATAATCAGTTCCTATCATACAATAGAAGGAAAAGGTATTCCGATTGGAAACCTTACAAGCCAGTATTTTGCCAACCATTATTTGGGTATGCTCGACCACTACATTACTAATCAATTACATGCACCAGCTTACATTCGTTATATGGACGATTTTGTGATTTGGCATAACGACAAGGACCTTTTGATTGATATGGCAAACCAAGTAACTTTGTTTTTGAATGAAAAACTTGAATTACAATTGAAGACCTCGTTCCTTAACCGGACTTCACAAGGATTGACGTTTTTGAGCTACCTGATTTACCCTGAAAAAACATTGCTTGCTGCACGGAGCAAAAAACGTTACAAACAGAAGATGGGTGAGTTCACCGACCATTTAAAAAACGGTACATGGTCACAGGCCGAATTTCAACAACATGCATTGGCATTGAATTCCTTTGTTTTTCATGCAGATAGTTTATATTTTCGCAAAAAAGTTCTTTTTAATTTAGGGCAATAACCGTGGGTACGAACCGTGTGAATCGCGGTGGCTCGTGGATCAACAACGCTGCTAACTGTCGTTCGGATAACCGGAACAACAATACCCCCGACAATAGCAACAACAATCTGGGCTTCCGCTTGGTATTCGTCCCGTAGCTCAAAGGAATAGCCGGATAGCTTCCATCGAACAGGTTATTGACCCTGACCGCTCAAAAAATAAGCGGCGAATAAGGTGCTCGTGAAGCATCCCCCAAAGGCAGGGTTAGTAGCAAAGCCGGATAGCGATGTCGAAAACTCTGCCTTTTATTATTTAAATACTTATAAATTAAATAGTTATGGAAATAGAAACAAAACCACTTTACCCGTTAAGCCTAAAAGACTTGCAGCAGGATATTCTTTTTGGAACACCGCAGATCCCCAACAAAAGCTTTGTTTTTGATGAAGGAACTGTTGATTTTAAATACGTGTATCTTAGCAATGATGCCATGGAGGAGGGTGAAGATGCCGGCAAAGCAAAAGCTGCTGATTTGCGCTATCTCGATTTCAAAACATTACAGCCCAATTTACTATATCTGAACGCGAACAACTGGACCATAAAGAAAGTAACAATCCGCAATTGCCCCAAGCTGCAAACCCTTTTGTTGTTTGGCAATGGACTTAAGGAGATCACCTTTGAAGGCGAATTCCCGAAACTCGAACTGCTTGATCTGAGCAAAAATGCATTGACTAAAATTGATTTGTCACGTACCAATTTCCCCAAATTAAAACACCTGTATTTAAATGAAAATAAGCTTGTTGACTTGTCTGGACTGACTGATTTTTTTGTTCGGGAGGATTTTGATTTTAATATTGAGAAAAATGAACCGCTTATTGCTCCGCCAAAAGAAATTGTGGATCAGAATAAGGAAAAAACTGCCGAATGGTTTAGACAGGCAGCAAAATACTCTGTTGAAAAGGCTTATGAAGCCAAGATACTGATCGTTGGTGAACCATCGGCAGGTAAAACCACCTTATTGGAATTGTTGTTTGACAGGAATTTTAAAGTTCCCCAACCCGAGCAGCCTTCGACACTCGGCATTGAAGTGAAACCAAATCGGTTATTTGTAAATCCTTTAAAAAATTTACCCGACATTAAGGCAAATATCTGGGATTTCGGCGGGCAGGATATTCAGTATATGCTACATCAGTATTTTTTAACCGACGATTCTGTTTACATCTTAATGACAGACGGCAGAAGCGGAAAAACACGTTATGGCTATTGGTTTCATATCATCAATTTACTCGGGAAAAAAAGCCCGGTACTTGTGTTACTCAACCGCAATAAAAAAAGTGATACTGTAGTCCCTTTCGATGAAATAACTTACAAAGAGATTTTTCCGGAACTGAATATTTTCAATTGTGGTGAAATAGATTTTGGCAATCTGAATAAAACCTGGGAAGCTTTTGAAGAAAAAATTGCTTTACACTTATCTTCGTTACCTGTTGTCGGTCAGACAATTATAAAGCCTTGGAAAAGAATCCGTGAAAGAATTGATCAACTGCGCTCCAATAAATATATTCAACTTAGTGATTTCGAGAAAATTTGCAAAGAAAGTGGCTTAACGGAAAGTGCTGATATAGAGTATCTTCTCGAATACTTCCACAAAATAGGCATTGCGCTTAATTTTAATGACATCAATCTTCAAAATACTGTTTTTTTAGATCCCAACTGGATCACAAACGCCATTTATGATGTTTTAAGCGATCTTTTGGTTATTGATAAAAATGGTGAGTTTGAACAAAATAAACTTTACCAACATTGGCTATCGAAAGAAATAACCGAAAAACATACCCAACCCTATACGAAGGCCGAATGTGGTTATCTGCTCAACCTGATGTTGAAGGATAAATTTGATATCTGTTACCAACTGCCTCACAAGGCAGGTTTCTATGTTGTACCCATGAAATTGCTTGATAAAAGACCTGAGTACGATTTAGGAACTGACGAAAAGTTACATTTCAGGTTTCAATATACCTTTATGCCGGAAGGATTAATGAGCCGTTTGATTGTCAGGCTACACGAGAATATTTTGGATGGAAAAGTCTGGCTTACGGGCGCAGTATTTGCAGGGAATGACTGTATAGCTGAGGTTCTGCAACAGGAAACAACAAAAGAGGGGTTAAAGTATATTGGAATCAAGTTAACGGGAAAAATTGCCGAGAAGCGGAGGGCTTTTTTACATACCATTCGTACACAGGTCGAATACATCCACAAGAATACTTTCCCTTATATCAATTATACTGAAATGGTTGTATGCAATTGTCCGGTTTGTGAAAAGAGCGACAATCCAAATTTTTATGAATTGTTTGATATCAAATCGCACCTTGAAGCGAAGGAAACCACGATATTTTGTAAAATTGGTAAACAACGCGTCGTGATAGACAAACTTTTGCACGAAGTGTACAACAACAACGGATTATCGGACAATAAAGAGAATTGTAGCAAGCCGGATACGAAAAACAAAATTTTCATTTCCTACTCCAGCAAGGACAGGAGATTGCGCGAAATTTTCGAGGAAAACATAAAAAGTCATTTGGCATGTGCCAAAAACAAATACGACTCTGTATGGTCGGACGTTGAGATACCAGTAGGTGCTAACTGGAACAATGAGATACAATCTGCATTGAATCAATCGAATATAGGGATTTTATTGGTCAGTCCGATGTTTCTTGGTTCAGAATATGGTATGCTTGAATTTAAGCAAATGTTGGAACGCCGCAAGTCGGAAGGATATATCATTGTTCCTGTTTTGCTGCGGCAGTGCAATTTTCAGAATAACGAGGACCTGAAAGAAACACAAATTGTTAAAACCTACCAAAGCGAATATGGTGTTACAGAAAAAATAGTAAAGGATCAATTAATGCCATTCGATAAATTGCTGAATATTGAAGATATTTATGAAACCTATTTGAATGAGTATTTCCTGAAGGTTACAAACGCCATTGATAAGGCCATTGTTGGTAAAGGAAATCAAGTATTTAAAATAGATTGATATGGCAACTTTTGAAATACGTCCCAGCGAAAATAAGACCGACCGCCAATTATTTATTGATAATATGTTGGCTTGTACCCTGGTTTCGATCCCCAAAGGCTCTTACCTGCGTGAAGACGGCAAAATAGTTACGGTTAATGCTTTTTGCATGGCTCGTTTCGCTGTGACTCAAGAATTGTACGAAACAGTTACAGGCAACAATCCGTCTAAATTTCAAGGCAAACAACACCCGGTAGAAAACGTATCATGGTACGATGTGGGAAGATTTTGCGGAATCCTGAACAATGAATTAAAGGATTACGAACCTCTCCTAAACTCAGGATTACTGAAACTGAATAACCCGAATGACAAAGAATTGGATAAATTCTTGCTTAACCCTTCCTCACCTGGTTTTCGTTTGCCGACCGAGGCAGAGTGGGAGTATGCAGCAAAAGGTAACGAAGGAAATTTCGATCCTGCCGATAAGGTTTTCAAGTACTCCGGTAGCGACTACCTCGACCTTGTTGGTTGGTACGAAGGAAACAATGACTACGAAACCAAGCCTGTCGGCCTAAAACTCCCGAACAATTTTGGTTTATACGATC
>JBAXWR010000384.1:0-6089 GCA_037128295.1 Mariniphaga sp. | reverse complement strand
GTGCCTTGTTGTTGAGATCGAACATTCCAGAGTTGACGGTCATAAAGTTATCGGCACCAGCAGCAGTATTAACCTTGATGGCCGAGGTAAATGGGTTACCGATACAGTTCCAACCAGCCAATACAGAAGTCGTAGCATCGGCATTCATCACGCCCTGGAACCGCAAGTTGTCAACAGCGTTTTTCACCCGGACCATGTACCCTTTTCCGATGCCCAGTTCAGATGTGTTGGCATCAGTGAAATAATCGTTCCATTTGTTGGCCACCGGGTCATAGTCCATCATGCCGTACTTGACAGGGGTGGTTAACGTAAGATAAGGTATGGCAAGATTATCGGCAATAAACTCGTTGATCTTTTGGTTGCCCGTCGGCGAGGAGATGATGTGCCATTCGTCTTCGGGCATATAGCGTTCGACCATTGCGAACCCGGTCCCCGTTGGAAGGTTTCCCATGATAAACGAACCTGTACCGGAAGCGCCCGATTTGATGACTATTGTGCCGTTGTTCTCGATTGCGCCGCTTGTTGTGAGCTCGCTTCCCGCATCAATTGTCAGCGAACCATCCTGTCCGACAGTAAGGGTCGGCACCGTAGGTTTGTTGTCCACTTTGGGGACCGTGATAATATCGGCAGAGGTTGGAACGGCTAATACGTCCCAGTTGCCACCATCGTTCCAGTCCGTCCCGGCGGTTCCTGTCCAGGTGAAAATATTGTTCGGGTCTGTCCCTTGCTTCCATTCGTACGCACCAATGTCTATTGTCCCTGTTGTGGCATCGGTTTTATTAAGTTTGCGGCCAAAGGTTCCGCCACGGATATCGGTAGTTTCAGCACAATAAGAATTGTTGCCAGCATCGACACAAGGTGAAATACCCAGGATCAGGTAAGGGTTGGCAGTATTGTGAGTGGTAGTCACAAATTTGGGGTTTGTCGTAAATAGGTTGGTTGCCCCAATATCATCACCACTTTGAAGAAATTCATTTGAATTATCGGTTATTGATAACGCTTCAAATGACTCTTCATAAAGGCAATTAAAAATTTCGGTAACATTTGAATCAGAGAAACTTTTATGCAAACCAGTATTCCCATAAAAGATTGAATTGTAGAATTTTCCTGATCCACCACACCTTAATCCACCCACACCACGATTTGTAATCGCTCCTGCATTTCCGGCAACTGTTGTATTGATCAATGTTAAAGGGCCTTTTGACAGGATACCGCCTACTGCACCTATTCCGGAGGAAATCCCGGTATCTGAATTGTCGGCAACAACGCAGTTGATCAGCCTCAGGCTCCCATAGTTGTCGATCCCGCCAACGCGGTCTTCCGAATCGTTTCCACCTTTGACCTTCAGGTTTTTCAAGGTCACATCAATTGTAAGATCGACAGATCCAGCGCCAACTTGTAGCACTTTTGTGACCCCGTTCCCGTTCAGGACAATTCCCCCGTCTGCCCCCAATATGGTGAGGGATTTACTGATCAGAACAGGTGAGGTTAGTGTGATTGTGTTCCCACCCATTAAGGTGGTATTGAACCTGATTGTCTCGCCGGCAGGTGTATCTGCGATCATTTGCTTTAACGACCCCGCACCTGTCTCTGTCGCAGTGGTAACAACGTATGGATTAAGCGGAAATACCTGCCAGGCAAGGTGTGGGTATCCGTTATTGTCGGCAGTGATGTGCCAGATAGGAGCCGTAGCAAAATCCCAACCTGCACCGGTAAAAGTGCTTTGGGTTTTCATATCTTCGGTTGATTTACCAGTTCCGCCATCGCTACTGGCTTCACCTGATGTTGCAATATCCCAGAAGGAATTGTTAATGGTACATGTAGCAGGTTCGGGATCATAACCGATCAGTCCACCCGAGTAAATCCCTGGATTCCTGATTGTTCCTGTGGAATAGCAGTTGGTAAACACTGAGTAACGGCTATATCCCGTGAACCCGCCCGCCATGATCGTATTGCTCCCGGTCATAAGGTTACCCGTTGCATAACAGTCTGTTACAATTGTACTTAGAAAGTATCCTGCCAAACCGCCGATTCTTGCATATTCGGCAATATTTGTAACAGTACCGGTTGCAAAACAGCCTTTAACCTGCGGGTTTAAGGGAGCGACATCCCCCGCAACCTCGCCGATCAATCCGCCGCCGGTATAATCGCCCCCGGTTACGGTAACAGCAACCGATGACGAACAGTTCGTGACCAAAATGGAATAATTATCCCCTCCGGTTGAAGTTGATTTCTGTTCAAGCAAACCTAATAAGCCACCAACAAAATTCACCCCTGTTACGGTTCCCGAAGAGTGGCAATTGTCGATGATAATCGATTTGGATGAGACATCTAAAATACCTAAACCTACCAATGCACCAAACTCTCCCCCGTCACCGCTAATGTTGCAATTTTCGATGGTCAGGTTCCTGATTTCGCAGCCACCCTTGATCAAGCCAAACAAACCACGACCAGCATCATTAGAAGCAATGGTTAAACCGGTAATTTTCTTGTTATTCCCATCAAATATTCCATTGAAAAAATCAGGGTTTGTCCCATATTGGTAGTTTCCGATCGCATCCCAGTTGGGATAAGCCGATAAACTAAGGTTGTTCATCAGTTTAAAATGCTTTCCGGTATAAGGTTTTCCATTGTTTACCTGCTTGGCCAACGCCGCCAGGTCGGCAGCGGTGGAAATTAGATAAGGAACCATAGCTGTGCCGTTTCCCTCGAATGGCTCTAAGGTGGCCTGACTCTTTGGATTATCCGTAGCAGCAGTTGTCTTATATTTCTCCGCTCCGGCAACATCATTGTACTCAAAAACTTTGACATCATAAATTGTACCCGGTGACAGATTGGTCACTGTAACCGTGCTGCCGTTTCCATTGTAAACGCAATAATAGTCCGTTCCTTCCATAGTCCCTTTTGAAGACCAATCTGCACTTGCGGTGTAACTGTAGGTGTCGATAGGAGAACCGTGGTCGTTTCCACCTTCCCTGACAAAAACCACCCGGTTGCTCCCATTGCCTTTGGTCCAACCGATGGTCATAGCTGTTTTCCCAACCGATGAAAACACGATGGCCGATGCCTGAGTCGTAGGTGTTACAACTGGAATAACCTGCCAGGCAAGGTGCGGATAACCATCATTTTCGGTGCTAAGATGCCAAATGATGGGATCAGTGGCAAAATTCCAGTTTACAAAATTATCCTTGACCTTCATTTCGGCGGTTGTCATTCCTACTACTGCCAATGCACTGACACCTTGCCCCGAAGTCTCAGTATCCCAATAACAGTGTTCAACAGTACCTCCCAGGTCCAACGCGATCAAACCTCCACCGTCAGAAGTAAATACGGTAACCAATCCCGTTGAATAACAGTTTGTCATTACTGCACTAGGTTCTCCACCGAAAGCTCCAACCAAACCGCCGGCATACATATCCGCACTAACGTCAAGCCGTGAATAGCAGTTTGAAATCGCAGCAGATGCCATTCCGACAAGGCCTCCTGCAGGGGCTCCACTTGCATTCACATAGCAGCTAGTGTAGGATTTTGAAATGGTACCTCCTGTGTGGCTTCCAACCAGGCCGCCTACATTACCGCTGCCAGAAATATTTCCGGTTACATAGCAATTGGTGATTTCCCCATCATTTTCCCCGACAAGTCCACCGGTGTCCCCACTACCAGTAATGTCGGCAGATACCAATCCAAGATCAGAAATCACAGCACCAGAAGTATATCCGAATAGGCCAATTCTATCAACTGCATCTTTTGCTATATATAATCTACTGATTGTATGTCCATTACCATTAAAGTGACCGGTAAAAGGTGAACCGAAGCTCCCGATTGGTTCCCATCCGTCACAGAATTCACAATCATCATTCTCAGTAGTTCCCAACATGTTAAGATCGTTTTTGAGAATAAAGAAGCTGCCCAGGTGATTTCTTACCTTATCGAGCTGAGCTACCGTAAAAATTTGGTAAGGACTTTCTTCAGATCCATCACCGGTGAAAAGCGGATTGGCTTCATCGCTTACTGTGTAAGTTTTATTTCCACTTGCTGCGTTGGCGAATACTACACCTGAGATCTCCCTTGTGGAAGCATCCTGATTACTCCCGCTCAGATCAGACCATACGGAAGCTGCCGAGGCTTTTCCCCAGATACGGGCCTTTGTCAGTGTCTTTCCATTGTCAAAAGGGGAGAACCATCGCAACTTGAGGTTTCGTGCATTCGTAACCGCACCTGTAACATTAAATGTCCAGCTTGCCTTGATCCCGCTCTTGCCATCAACTTCCTGAATACCACTTGTAGATGTTTTACGGGTTAAGGTTACGGTACCCAAATCATCGGTTCCAGAGCCAAGGTCAACGCCAAGCCCTGCCCAATTGGTGACACTTCCCAGACCAACAGCCATTGGAGACTCCACTACACCATATATTCCTTTTCCTTCAGACTCAGAAACAGTTGCACCTGCGGCCAGCAACACTTTCTTACTTCCGGTTTGCAGGTAGCCATCTGTAAAAACGAGTGAATGGCTGATATGAAGGTCAGACTGGAGATATACGTTCTGAACATTATCAATTTCAACATCATACAGTTCATTTGTGCCAGCACTAATGTCAGATGAACCCATAATGAATTTGATCAATCTGGTTTTCGTGTTAACAGCCCCTGTACCAGAGGTATTAAGGGAATAAGTCAGGTATAAATCGCCTCCTTCGGTGTCCGAGAAAACAATAGAACTTCCCGTTTGGATATCAAGTTGGTAAATGGTCCGTGGCGCGGCACCTGTTAATGTCAAAGTTGTAGGATTTGATAATTTGACTATATAAGGAATACCAGGCCCTGTATCTCCGGTCAACCATTCCAACCCAACTGTTTTAGGACCTGTATTGAAATAGTGTAATGTTGAACCTGTGGCATAAGTAGGGGAATTGCCGGATATCGAGGCCGAGGACCCATCAAGAATAAAAGTCTGATTAATTGTTATTTCTGAGCTAAGAACTACGTTATCTTTTATGGAAAGATCGGTAAAAGTAAAACTCCCCGAAATAGATCCGCTCCCTAAAAAGTACACCGTATTGGTACGAGAATTATCTACGAAAGTGCCACCATCATTTACGAATGAACCACCTGCACTGATCGTAATACCCGTTGTTAAAGTCTGGCCTGGAATAGTACCACCTTCCCCATCAGGAGTATCTGGTTCCGTTTCACCAAAGCAGGTCAATGTTCCTGATGCATTGATCGTAATTGAATTAGCAACAGCATCACCCCCAATCAGACCTAATAATTGGTGTAATTCTACCGCATGATTTATAACAACATTATCTGTAGCTGTAGGAACATGAGCCGGATACCAGGTAGCAGGTTCATTCCACAATCCATCAGCCACAGAAGTTATAGTTGTCGGTGTTGCCAATAATCTTAATGCGCTGATCAGGAAAATGACGAGAAAAAAACTAATTTTTGCTTTCATAAGATTCAATCTTGCGGTGAATATTTCAATCTGAATAAAATATGTTTACAAATGTTGATCTGACTAGTTCTTAAAAAGATAAGTCCATTTGTTACACAACCCGGTAAGTTAAAAGGACTAAATGGATCTCAAGAACAAATAACGTGCCATGCATAATCTTACTTAGCCATTATTTATCTTTTATATTGATTATCATTTACTTACTATATTTATTGTGTACATAGCAGTTTTGCTTTATTTTTACAAATAACTTAATATGCTCATTTTCGAGCATTAACGCTCATTTTCGAGCATACATGCTCGTTTTCGAGCATAATAAAATCTATATTTTAAAATAGACAAAATCATTCCCCTTGAAAAGCTTGACATCCCAGTCTAAGGAGAGCTTTGAACTTTTCGGAACTTCCAAACGCGGATTGGATCTGGGAGTTTTCCTTTTGCCTCGGAGATGAAATCACCAGAAAGGAAAGGGCGGGGATATCTGGAAAGGGCGGGGATATCTGGAAAGGACGGGGATATCTGGAAAGGACGGATAGATATATGCGTAGGGATGGGTATATATATATGCGAAAGGGCGGGTATATATATGCGAAAGGGCGGGTATATATATGCGAAAGGGCGGGTATATATATGC
>JBAXWR010000383.1:0-6098 GCA_037128295.1 Mariniphaga sp. | reverse complement strand
GTTTCTTTTCTTCGACCTCTTCTGAAATCAAACAAAAGTTTGGTTTGGTTTGAAGCGCACATTCAAGTCCGATGTGTGAAGCCGAACGTCCCATCAGTTTAATGAAGTGCCAGTATTTTTTGGCCGAATTGGCATCGCGCATGATATTGCCAATCAATTCGGAGTAAACTTTACAAGCCGTATCAAAACCGAAAGAGGCTTCAATCATCTCGTTTTTAAGGTCACCATCAATTGTTTTTGGACAACCGATTACCTGGATCCCTTTGTTATTCTGGGCATAATATTCTGCCAATACACAGGCATTTGTATTGGAATCGTCTCCACCAATGACTACAAGAGCTTTAATTCCCAACTGATTGCAGATCTCGGCACCTTTGTCAAATTGTTTGGTCTCTTCCAGTTTGGTACGACCAGAGCCAATTATGTCAAATCCCCCTGTGTTACGGTAGTCGTCAATAAATTCAGCAGTAAGATCGATGTATTTGTGATCGACAAGCCCGCTTGGACCACCAAGGAAACCATATAACTTATTGGCAGGATTCAGTTTGGTTAGGCCATCGAATAACCCTGCAATCACATTGTGCCCTCCCGGAGCCTGGCCACCTGAAAGAATTACCCCAACATTAAAAGCCGGGGCGATTTCGGTTGCGCCACCTTCAACAAAAGTGACGAGCGGCATCCCATAAGTATTCGGGAAAAGTTCTTTGATCTCCTGCTGATCGGCCACTGAATCTGTTGCCTTGCCTTCAATTAGTTTCACCGCACCTGCAAGTGCTTTTGGCATTTTCGGGGCATACTTGGCACGTTCAATCTGTAATGCACTTTTATTCATAGCTATATTATTATTAATCAATACTATAAGACCTTTCGTTTTTCTAAAGCGGCGTAAAAATAGGTAAATTATATTGGCCTGTAAAACAGCGTCCTTCCTTTAAAACAAATTTAAGGTAAAGTTAATAATAGCGGCTGGCGGCTGGCAACTAGCGGCTGGCGACTAGCGACTGGCAACTGGCGGTTGGTGGCTGGCAACTCACATTCTCCCATTCCCACCCTCATCCATTTTCCCTTCTCCGTTTTCCCTTTTCCGCTCCTGGCCCCCTGCCCCCTGCTCCAAGCCCAAAGCTATTCAACAAGGAACACCGAATGGAAAGGTTTTAAATTCAGCCGTATTTTGGTCTTTTGCAAACCATTTTTTATGATAGGCGCTGCTTCTATTTGCTGAATTTCACCGATATGGGGATCCATCAGTTTAGGTTGGTGTTTGCCATTTAGGATCACATCAAACTTAGCCGAAATGCTTCCAATGTTGGCAAAATAGAAAACATCCTTTCCATTGATGATTTTATGGATATACCTGATATCCTTATTGTTATTATAATCTACATCAAAGGTAATGTTCAGTTTCAGAAGGGCTTCCGTGATTGATTGGCCACTGGGTTCAGCAATAAAAATGGCTTTTCCACCACCCTGACTTGTCAATGGTTTTCCATCAACAGGAATCTTTGAAGTGAAAACCGAATTAATGATCGTTTTGATTTCCTGGTCTTTGCCATATTCAGTGGCAAATTCTGGTAATTGTGTTGTAAAAATCAGGTTGCCGCCATTGTCGTAAAATGTTTTGATTTTCTTCAGGTTCGACAAGGAGATTGTTTTGCAGGATGGGATGACCAATACACTGAACGATTCCTTGTCGATCTTATTCTGAAGATGAAGTCTCTTGTCAGAAACCGTACATTTTTCATCGAGTACTTCGGGGTGCAAAAAGGTATAATCCTTTCCGGCATCCTCGGTCAGCCAATTGGCCACGTCGACGTAATCAGCTTTTGGAATGGCCACCCCACCTTTGTAATTTCCGAGCGGACCATCAAGGAAATGCTCACCTTGAAGCATATGGATCGGATAAAGTACTGCAATATCAGCTACATGCCGCCCCGGATTTTGCAAAATCAGGTTGAGTCGTGCCATAAATTGGTTAAAGATCTGCAGACTGTCGGCATAGATCGGGTTGCGGTACGACAATTCCGGTTTGAAAACCACCTTTTTGTCGTTGTACCAGACCGCATGGGGGATTAACTGGTTGATTCCCTTTGCATACTGATCCATTGCCACAGAAAAGATTTCATTCCATCCAATATTTCCCATGGCACCATAGGTTTCAGACATCACCAGTTGATGGTCCCAGTTATTGGCAGCAGAACTTACGATCTTGTAAAACCTTTCGGCCGGACGGTTTCCTCCAATTTTATCGATTCCAGGAATATCGAGATACTTAAAGCATTTCATCAGGTCGCCAGATACACTTACAGGATTGACCATTTCCTCCTGATCCTGATGCCCGGTGGCAGTAACCCCATGTTTCAAAGACCAATCACTGACCTCTTTGGTAAAACCTTCTGCATACAATTCCGCACGGAATCCGAAAAGATAATTTCTGGCAACCCTTGTTTCAGGTCCAATGTCGTACCACAACGCCGGATAATACATTTCGGGATTGAAACCATATTTCTTCTGGAATTTCTCATTGAAGAGAGGTGTCCACATTCTCCCTTTTGCACGGTACATGGTGGGTTCGTCAAAGAATGTTCCGCTGATCACATTCCCAAAATATTCCTTAAATCTTACATAATAAGCTTCATGTGTCATCTTGATGAAACTTTGGGTCGCAACAGGATCAAGATAATCGAGAATCGGATCGCCATCCTTGACACAACTAAAGAACATCACGGTCCATTCGCCGGCAGGAGCTTTCCAATTCAAGATTCCGTCCTTGATCGACTTTCTCAGGTTAATGCGTTGCAATGTAGTCTTTTCCATGGCAATGACTGCCTGCAAATTACCTGCCGGGACTTTCTCGCTTACTACCGAATTGCCATGAACCGCCACCTCCGTTTTGTCGAGGCGTTTGATTGTTTGTTCCGGGAAATTGATCTGGAATCGGTTGATTCCGTCGCCATTTACAGCACCAATCCCTCCTGACGGAAAACCGAATTCGTCGTATAGGCACATCGTAAGTCCCAGGTTCTTCGCTTTTTCCAAAGCCGATTTATAAACTTCAAAATATTGTGGCGTTAAGTATTCCGGTTTGAAGTGCTTCCCAAACGGTAAAATTCCAAATCCACCATAGCCACTTTTATCGCGGAAGTCCTGCATCTGCTTATCAATGCCATTTATCGTAACCGTGGTATCGTTCCAAAACCATAACGGACGTGAATGGTATTTCAAAGGGGGATTTTTGAAATTCTCATCCGACAGATTTGTTTGTTGACCAATGGAAATACTGATGGTCAATAAAATAAATGACAATTGAAATAAAATTATTTTCATGATTTAAGTTGTAATATATTATAAATTAATTAATTGAATTAAAATCCCCCCTGCCCCCCTTTACGAAAGGGGGAGTCGTTCAAAGGTAATTTGCTTTCGTTAGGCTGTTTTCAAGAATAACTTGACAGCTAGGGACATGCAATTTTAAATATTTCAAGAATATTTCCATTTATTTCAAATTATTACTCTTCAAATCTCCTAACAAACCTTAACTACCTTCATGTTAAGTATTTGACCTAATTTTTCAATTTTATTGGCGATATGCCCTATGCCGATTGCACAATGATGGGCGGGTCCCTGTTTCGACCATTCGTTCATAAACCTTTTTGCCCCGATCGAAAAACGGTAACGACTGTTTGTGTTCCCGATTTCAAGGACAGGACCTGCAACCGATTCACCTTCGGCAACCAACAGGAACAATTCATCCTTTCCTTCAACGACAGAAAGCAAAGTTACCTGGCCATGTTTGACCGTCATTTGGATCGATAACCCTTTGCCGGGTTTGCCATGATAGAGTGGGAGGGGGACAAGTTTTACTTTTCCATCGGCTATTGCAAAATGGGCAGGACCATCGTGGCCCAACATCACCACATCGTCTTTGAAATCCATCAGGTAAAACTCAGAAAATGAACCTCCTGCACCAAATTCGGACATGATCTTCATGGCCTGGGCATTTTTGACTTCACATTCACCTGCAACAGGGATATTTTTACCTGTCAGCAACGTGTTTCCTGCTATGATTGAGGTCACAATATTTTCATAATCATTCCCAGATTCACCTTCATAATAGTAAGCCATCGAACCCAGGTTACGGTTTTTGACCAATTTATCAAGTGCAACTGATGTTTTTGCTGCCCGTTTTAGCTCAGAAGGTTCGCACTCCGAAACCACATCAAAAGTGGTATTAAATTCTTCCAATTTTAGTTGTACTTCTTTATTGGATACTTCGTCCCGATATTTCTTCAATTCGCACATTTCGAGCAGTTCAATGTGGGTGCCAAAAACTGACGATTGTTTGGTCAGGTCGGTATAGACATCGAGCATCCCACCATAATAATGGCCCAGAACCCCCAAACGGTTATTGCGCATGGCCGAGGCAACCCGTGCGGCCTCTGTCCAGGCTTCGATTTCGCTCCATGCCTCTTCATCCTGTAAATGGCCCGTTACAAAATCGTAAGGAATTCCCGACCGGTTAAAAACACTCGCTATTTCAGGGACAGAGCAAGCCTGACAATGTTCGAGCCAGACACCTGTCATTTTTCCCCTGTCACCCAAACTGTTAAATGCTTCATAATCCAACTGTTCCACGGGTTGAAGATTCAAAATAATCACCGGTACTTTTAATCTTTGGGCTATCGGCAATACTGTTGAGGACAAAGCGTATGTAGCGACATATAAAAAAACGATTTCAATGTCACGTTTCTTTAAAAATTCGGTAGCCATACGCGCCTCAACAGGATTGTCAACCATACCAGCATCAACAACTTCCACGTTGTAACCGGTAATCCTGTCCTTGATTTGTTCCTGATATTCGTTTAAATGATCCAACAACCCATCGAATTGTGCCCAATAGGTATCAAGCCCAATTCCAAATAATCCTACTTTAGTCATTTCTATATAATTTTTAATCTTAAAATTGCTTCTTGGAATTCATTTATATTTGTAATGCATTATAAATTAAGTAATTGTGTCTAAATCCCCCTGCCCCCCTTTAAAAAAGGGGGAGTCGTTCAAACATAATTTGCTTCCTTTATCATGATTTCAAGAAAAAAGTGATACGTTTCCTTCCTTGAGGTTTTTCATCCAGCTTTCATTTTTAATTCCTTAATTCTTTCATTTTTTAATTCTTCATTCCTTCATTCTTTCATTATTCTTACAGGTCCGAGCAAGCCCGAATCCAGCAACGGTGTATTTCCCTTGATCATGTCAAAACGGAATCCATCATGGGTCTTTGTGAACCGCTTGTCTTTTGGCAGGTTCAAGTCACCAATGACACGATTGGCCCAAAGATTGATCACATCAATTTCTAACGAGTTGCCAGATGGTTTTACAGTTCCTGTGATTTCGACACGCCACGGAGGGCACCACAGAATCCCAAGCTTTTTGCCGTTCAAACGGACTTCTGCAACATCCTCGACTTTGCCAAGATCGAGAAATAATCTCTTTTCAGGAATTCCCCCATTCTTCAATTCTTTGTCAACCTCGATCAGGTTGAACGATTTCCTGTAAGTCGCTTTGCCTGAATAGTATTTGATGCCATCTACTAAATTGTCGATCCAATTGGTTAACTTCGGGAATGCAACTTCGCCCGGACCGCCCCATTCAGGATCGAAACTAACTTTCCATGAATCTCCAAGTTCCAAAATGGTTGATAATTCCAGGCTATTTCTTTTAGCCTTACCGGACTCATTATTAGAAATTGGTTTACGGAACACGATGAAATTGGAGCCGAATTGATCGAATTCGAGTGGCAGGGTCGTGCAGCCATTTGCTTGTATGAATGAGTTAGCCTTGAGCATCTCTCCGGTAACCGGATTCCAAATCTCTGGTTGTTTTCCTGAAATACGGAAAGTGAAATTGCTGGATTTGGTCATATTTGTCCGGTTGATCACAAAATAAATCTCCGAATCACCACTTGTGCGGTGTATATAATCGAACTGTTCCGGGTTTTCTTCCTGTCCCGTGAAAGTAAAGTCTGGCTTCACGCCATCGGCCAAAAGAACCTCCCTTGGTGTCTTGCCCCAGATTACCCTACCTTTGCCGAATTGCCTTTC
>JBAXWR010000382.1:0-6134 GCA_037128295.1 Mariniphaga sp. | reverse complement strand
TGTCGGGGAATTGCTTCAAAATACCCAAGAAAGGAAGAATAACATCTTCAGAAAAAAAATTGCTTACCATAGTAATTGCCCAAGGTGATTCATTCTATTTCAATCTTTAACGTGCAGATTTTACTCTACAAGAATATTTTACAAAACGGAATCTTTATTCATTTCTACAATCTATTTTTATTCATAGAATTTTACAAAAATAGTAAATCTTAAATCTTTTCATAAAAATAATCAGAGCAATTTTTATATATAAGATCGGCCTGCTGTTGGCTACTAGCGGCTTGCAATTCGTTGTCATAGTTTGTGGCGTAATACAGGCGGCTGGCAACTAGCTTCTGGCGGCTGGCTGTTCATTCTTATTGTTTGTGGTGCATTTCAAAAGGTTGTTTACTTGGCATCAATTGTTTTTTTTTCGGTTTTTGTGGGATAATATAAGGTGCACTTTTCCGGCAAAAACGATCGGCAATTTGATTGTATTTAATATCTTATTGGCGACCAATTCTTTATAATATTGGTTTTTGTCAATTTGGGCTTGTACCTCATGGATTTTTTTGTCGATCCCGTCACAGAAAACTATCTCGTTTTCGTTGTAGGCGCGGGCAATTTGCTTGATCTCGATCTCATATTTCGATCTGTCGCGTCCAGCCGAGCTTCGGAGATGGGTTCCAACTCCAAGTTAAGAAGGGCCGGTGCCACCAATGTGATCATGCCCGAAAGGATGGGTGGGCAGCGTATGGCACGTTTGGTAACTCAACCCAATGTTTTGGAGTTTATGGAATATATCCTCTTGAAGCGCAACAGCGATGTGAGCATTCATGAAGTCCATTACCGAAAAATGTGTGCAACCAATCTTGGAAAAAATATAGGTGAACCATAATTGGGAAGTGTCACGGGTACAACCATCATTGGTCTGAAAAACGGTGATGGCAAATGTGTTTTCAATCTGGGGATCGACTATCCATTAGGCCCTAAAGATCAACAATTTGTACTTGGTTCGCAGGAACAGGTGAGGAGTTTAAACAGTTATCGGGAGGGGAAAGTGGAAGTTTATTGAATGTCCAAATAATTAAGGCTCTGTTAATGAGAATTTTCCGTCTCTATTATTTGTTTTATCCTATCACAAAGTAAAGTTGTAAATAATCTGGCTCCCTTATCGTTTAAGTGAAAATAATCCCAAAATAAAGTTGAATCGCTTAAAAATATTGGAGAATTATAGAATTCCCCTATTAGTGGAACATCATATTTGGCACAGATTTCAATAAGATTCTTAAAACAAAGATTTTTACTGTTATCGATATTTTCAAATTTTGGTGTATTAATTAAGATCAACTCAACATTTGATGCTTTACATTTTTTAATAACTTCGATAAATGAATCTGCGATTTCCGAATCTATTCCACATTCCTCTGAACCGCTAAATAAAGTGGTATATTTATATCTGGTATTATATCTTGCCACATATCCCATATCGGTTTCGGTATTGGAAATTATATTGTTAAGTAAATAAAATATGCGCGAATTGTACCGATAAAGATTCGACTCCATCTTTAGATTCTCATAGTTGCTTTTTTTATTTATAACTCTTTTACAATAGTCATTTGTGTCATAGAATGGATTTAATACTGACATACCATTCATATCCCCTTCGGTAGGGGTATTTAAGTAACAAGAATAAATACTCCATAAGATCACTTTAGGCTTTTTCCTTTCTAAAATGCTATTAATCATACAATATTGATAGAGAAATGGTTGTTTGAGATTCCCGCAATTGTAAACCGATAAACCCAATTTATTTTTCATCAGACTTGGAACAAGGCCGCAACGCACCTCCGAAGAACCAAATATCATGATATCGCCCTCAGCTTTCCACATCGTAAACTCTGCAATCATACCATGTGGATTGTTGTTCAGCGCTTTTGTTTCCAAATAGCGAAATAAATACCCTGCAGCAAAATCCAACAGGATGATAAGAGTAGTGAAAGCCAGTATTTTTATTACTAATTGTTTCAAGTGCATTATAATTGAAGTTTAGAATTGGAAATAGATAAATTGTCCTGAATCGAATACACCCATTGTCAATATAAGAATAAGGATAAATGCATAGGAAAGATGTCGTACAAATAAATTTTTGTTTTCAAAAAGAAGTAATTTTTTAGGATAGTATTCATCCAGAAAGTCTTTTAGAAGCAATAGGACCAAGGAAAATAACCCAAGGAAAAGGGTATGATCTAATTTATCTATCATCCCATATTCATTAAAAAATTTTCCAAACACATGAAATACGTCCTTAATACTGTCACATCTAGCAAAAATCTGGGAAAAGGAGAACAAAACAAAAACCCAAACACAACTTATTAAAATAAACCAGGGTTTTTTACCCAAGCTAAATTTTTGTTTAAACTTCGTTCTTTTTTTCAGTGTAACAATCTCAATACTTAAATAAATGCCTTGTAAAAGCCCCCAAACCAAAAACGTCAATTTTGCCCCATGCCAAATTCCACTTATCATAAAGGTAAGTATCAATGCTGTTCCAATACCGATCATTTTCCACCTTCTCAATCCGAATGAAAGTGGTGTATAGATATAATTGGTCAGCCACTGTATTAACGACATGTGCCACCTACGCCAAAACTCTGACATTGATTTGGCAAAAAATGGCCGTTTAAAATTGGGTATCAATATTATACCCAAACAGCGGGCGACACCAATGGCAATCAACGAATAACCGCCTAAATCTGCATACAACTGAAATGGAAATAAAAATGAGGCAAAAAGCAGCGAGGTTCCATTGATTTTATAAAAGTAATCAAACATAGGATCAACATAGAGACCTAACCGATCTGCGATACAGAGTTTTAAAAAATAACCCCACAGCACCATTTTCGCACCCGCAACCAGGTCGTTATAGGTGCTCTTCTTTAGTTTTTTAAATTGCGGCAAAATGTTACCTGCACGTTCTATTGGACCCGAAAGTATAATAGGAAAAAAAGCGAGAAACAATCCGATTATACCAATATTGCTTTCAAATTCTACATCCTCATTATATACGTCAACCAAATAACCAATTGCCATAAAGGTATAAAAGGATATGCCGATTGGGAGCATAAATGAAAAGGTTGGCAGAGCGATATGGAGTCCACAACGAAATAGCAATGCCGTAATAATATGGTTGACAAAACTAAAATACTTAAAAAAAAACAATGGTGAAATAATCACAATAATTCCCAAAACCAACAATCTGTGTTTTCCTATTTCGGATTTTGATTTGGCTATTAACCTGGTAAACAAATATGTACACCCAGTCACTAAAGCTAATAGTATCGCAAAGACGGGTATTAGATTAATATAAAAGAAATAGCTAGCAATCAATAAAAGCCAAACTCTTCCCCGTTGTGAAATCAAATTAAATAAAACAACAACAACGGGAAAAAATAACAGGAAATTTAAAGTGTTAAAAGTCATATAGTTTGGGAATCAAATTTATTTTCGATTAAAGTGATCATGTCCCCAACATGTTTCATTTTGTTCAAGTCTTTTAATTTAAATTTGAAACCAAATTTATTCTCAATGGTGGTTATCAACATCATATGGGATAACGAATCCCAATTTTCCACATCATTTGCTGTCATATCGTCCCTTAAATCCAATGTGGGAATACCAAATGTATCCCTAAAGATTAATGTAAGTTTTTCGATAATTTCTTTTTTTTGCATAATCACAATTGTTTAATATTCATTATTAGTTTTTAATCTTCTTTTCTGTTAAAAATATAATTTATCAACCTAATCAAAATCATTCTTTATCACACCGCTTCTTTATTGCCGATTATCCTTTTAATAAAGCCTTTAATTTCTTCTTGTCGATTTTCCCATTGTTGTTCAATGGAAATGGAGAAACAAAAAGAATTTGTCTTGGAATCATATATCCTTGTAAAAATTGACGCAGCCTTGTATCAAAAGAGTTCGTGTCAATAGGCTCACTTTCAATAAACAATACGATCTCCAAATTCCCAATGGAGTTCTCAATAGCTGTTGCATAAACATTATGATCTAATAACAATTTTCTGGCATAATATTCGATCTCCCCTAATTCCACCCGATAACCATAAATTTGTACCTGAGAATCCATTCTACCTACAAACATGATATCACCTTCTTCATCAATAAAACAAATATCTCCGGTTTTATAATATCTAATACCCTCCTTTAAAAAAAATGAAGTTGCATTTTTCTCGTCATCATTCAAATAACCCTGGGTTAGTTGACCTCCAGCAAGACATAATTCTCCATGTACCCCAATTGGTAATTCATTATTTTCAGAATCTACAATTAACATTTTTGTCTGAACAAAGGGTTTTCCGAGATGGAAAACACCATTGTAGGCCTTATTTGCCGAAATGTCCGATCTATTGTATCTGACAAATGTACAATATATTGTACATTCTGCTGGGCCATAAACATTTTCAATTATTGCATTTGGAATACACTTTGACCATTCATTTAATAAATCCAATGGTAATGCTTCACCACCGAAGGTACAATATTTTAATGCCGGAAGGTAAATTTCGTTAAAATAGGAACGTAAATATCTGATTGTTGAAGTCCCTATAAATGCATTTGTTAATTCGTGTTTCTCCAACAAGCTATAAATGTAACTATAGGCTATCTGATCGTGAGGAACAGTATAAACGCACGCCCCTACCATTAATGGATATAAATATGCAAAAAGAGAAATATCAAAATTCAAATTATTGCATTGTAAACATTTATCCTCAAAGTTAAGTACAAATCCCTCATTAACAACCGATTCAATAAATACCACCAAGTTATTACCTGAAATGGGAACTGCTTTGGGTATTCCAGTACTACCTGAAGTAAACAAGATAATTACAAAATCATCACCAGAACCCTTATTGTCATGTGTTAAATCAATTTTACTAAAGACCATTTGATTGGTTGGAACAATCAAATTTTGGGGATAAGCAGATAAATTGGATGAATCTAAAACAATGGGGACAGAAACCTGATCGATAATCTGCAAACATCGCGCAATTGGCTCCATTGGACTTAATGGTACACAGTGCTTATTTTCAAGCCACAATGCAAAAATTGAAGCATAAGTCTCCAGGTCATCATTGCCTACTACACCAATGCGTGTTAAATCCTTGCCTAATTTTTTTACCTCCTGGCGTATTTTTGAAATGGCATTACCAAAATCCGAATATTTAAAAAAAGTGCCGTTAATGCAGAAGGCATTCCTATCCGAATAATTTTCAATATTGTCAATTACAGGTTTCAATATTTTAACAAAAAAATCGTTCATTTTATCAATCTCTTTAATTGGTTCCGATCAATTTTGCCATTAATATTTAAGGGAAGGGCAGGTGTGAAAATAATTTTGGATGGTATCATATATGTTGGCAATTTTGAATGCATATACCTTAACAAACTGTCAGAAACAAAACACCCGGATTCGATTATTAAGGCTATTTCTGTGAGATTTGCCTGGTTATCAAAAACAATTGCCACAGCATTCCTATCTTTTAAGAATTCTTTAGCATAATATTCAATTTCTCCCAATTCAACCCTATATCCCTGTATTTTTGCCTGATTGTCCAATCTTCCTAAGAACATAATATCACCATCCGAATCGAAGAAGCATTTATCGCCAGTTTTATACCAACGGACATTCTCCTTAATAAAAAAAGCATCCTTGTTTTTATCTGGATTATTCAAATATCCGGGAATCAGTTGATCACCTGACAAGCACAATTCGCCCAATTCACCAGCACCGCTTTCTTTATCATTCTCACCAAAAATCTTCATTTCCCCACCTGTCATGGATTTTCCTATCGAAATCACTCCATTGACATGTTTATTGTGCCCATTCCGATTGTACCGATAATGTGAACAGAAAATTGTGTTCTCCGTTGGACCATAAACATTGTCAATTATTGCAAATGGGACACATTTTGCCCACTCAGAAGTGATATCCAAATGTAAAGCTTCTCCACAAAATAGACAATAACGCATTGATGGCAACTCAATTTCGCCAAAATAAGGCCTCAAACAATGCAAGGTTGAGGGTACCAACAATGCGACTGTTAGCTTATGGTCATCCATCAAGCCAAATAT
>JBAXWR010000381.1:0-6141 GCA_037128295.1 Mariniphaga sp. | reverse complement strand
TTCCCGCAAAGTACGCCAAGACCGCAAAGATTAATAATAAAACCTTTGCGTGACTCTGCGGTCTTTGCGAGACATATTACAAACAATATTTACTCAAGCAATTACATAATCTGAAAACCATGGAAAGATCTGCAAATTGCCTTGCGAAGCTTGAACGTATGAACAAAGCTTTGCGTCACGAAGAACCCGACCGGGTACCAATCAGTGACTTCTTCTGGGGAAGTTTTGTCAAAAGGTGGCGAAAAGATCTGAACCTTCCCGATTCTGCCGAACCCTACACCTACTACGACCTCGACTGGATCGTAACTACCCCAAATATGGATCCGACCATCCGCCCTTTCGAAACCATCCGGGAAGACGAAATAGAAGTGGTTGTAAAAACCGGCTTTGGTGCCACAATCCGCAAAAGGTTTGATTTTCAAATGCCTGAATTCATGACATTTGAAATCGATACCATTGAAAAACTACAGGCTTTTGAATTTGATGATGCCTGGGATCGACGTCGCTATTATTCTGCAGGTGATAATCAGATTGCAGGTGTAGGAGATGGATTTGAGCGAAACTCTCCCCCATGGGTCTATACAATTCAGAAATTACATCCGCATATCCCTGTTTATGGAAGCATTATCGAATGTTCAGAGTGTCTCACTCGCTTAATCGGACAGGAAAACACACTGTTTTGGATGGGTATGTACCCCGATGAATTGGGGGAATGCATCAACAAAATCGGTCAGTTCTACCTTGATTGTACAAAAGCCCAAATTGCGGCCGGTGAAGGGTTTCTCGATGGATTTGTCATCTGGGGCGATGTGGCATTCAAACAAACGATGCTTTTTGACCCCGAATATTGGCGGCAATATTTCAAACCATGGGTAAAAGCCATGATTGAGGAATGTCACAAACACAATCTTCCCGTCATTTATCATGGGTGTGGCAATGTAAGCCTGATCTTTGAAGATTTCATTGAGATTGGACTTGATGCCTATAACCCATTGGAGGTCAAAGCAAATATGGATGCAGTGAGCCTAAAGAAACAATATGGCGACAAGATGGGGTATTGTGGAAATAACGATATTCAGGTATGGGAAACTGGTGACCTTGAATTGATCAGGCGGGATGTGATGCGAAAATTAAACGCTGCAAAAGGAGGTGGTTTTATCTTCCAATCCGACCATTCAGTTTCCAGTGCAGTTGCAGGGCAAACCTATGATTACATCGTTAAACTGGTCCGCGAAAAAGGGAACTATCCATTGGATCTGGGTGAATTTGATCTGGAGATGTAACCTGAAAACATTAATCAATAAATCACTTTTAAAATTATCCAAACCCTCTTTTCCCCTTAAAAAAAGTACATTTGCTACATTTAATAGATTAATCACCAAAATTCATTGAATCGCGCAAATTCAACAGAGCCAGAATTGGTGAAAGCCTTGTCAAAAGGGGAAATCAGGGCTTTTAATGACTTGTTCCAACTCTATGGGAACAGGATTTACCGCTTTGCGATAGGTTACATGAAATCGCAAACCGAGGCTGAAGAATTGGTACAGGATGTATTCCTCAAAGTTTGGGAAAGAAGGTTTGAACTCAAAGACAACCTATCTTTCAAAGCCTACCTTTTTACGATTGCTTTCAATCTTATCAGAAAGCATTTTACCAAAAAGGCATTAATGCACAAATACTTAGAAAAACAGGTTCTTGATGATTTCGATTTTGACACCTCGCAAAATATAGATTTCAATTCCACAAAAAAATTAATCGATACGATCGTTGACCAGTTGCCTCCAAAACGAAAAATCGTATTCATCAGGAGCCGGTTTGAAGGGTTTTCCGTGACTGAAATCGCAGAAGAATTGGGAACAAGTCCGAAAACAGTTGAAAACCAATTGGGAGAAGCCCTGAAGTTTGTCAGGGATCATCTCAAATCGGAGAAGTTTGCAGTCATTATCTTTTTTATCCTGTTTTGTTCATAATACTAATGTTTTTCAATTATCTGTGATTCAATTAATTATCTTTTCAACAGTTAATTCCCTTACCTTTCCGGTTTATATTTGAAAAAATCATCACTTCGAATAGGGGCAATTTTACTTTAGTGGATATTACTTCTATTGATTGGCACGAAAACAAGAAGATCTCATAACAGGTTTTACATCAAATTACGAAAAATCACAAAGCCTTAATGTCAAATATCGACAAAAATAGAATTGACAACTATTATCAATCAGGTTATTCGCCTGATGAAGAAAAGTATATTGGCACCCTCTTTTCTGATATTTCAAATCAGACTGAATTGACCGATGTTATTAAAAAACAATGGGACAATACATTAAGTGATGAATTGGATTCGGATTCACATCAATTGGATCACATTATTCACAAACTCAATTTCCAGATCAATTCGGGTACGACTACAAATCAGGGATCACCTGTGATTAAAATATTAAAGTGGTATGCCAGGATTGCTGCAGTCCTCTTATTGCCTTTAATGGTTTATACCGGAATTACGAACTTTCAACAAAGCAGGCAAAAACAGGAGGAAGGATTGGCAGAAATAACTGCCCCATTAGGTGCCAGGATCAGATTCACCCTTCCCGATGGATCGTTTGGTTGGCTGAACAGTGGTTCTACTATGAAATATTCGCTGAACTTCAATAAAACCAGAGAAATTCAATTGTCAGGCGAAGCGTTTTTTGATGTCACACACAAAGACAATTCCAAATTCGTTGTAAAGACTAACCACCTCAATGTCGAAGTAAAAGGGACCCGTTTCAATGTTGCTGCCTTTCAGGGTGAATCAGAAACAAGTGTCACACTTGAAAAGGGCAGTGTGCTACTTACAGGAGATAAAATTACCGTTCCGATTGAAATGAAACCCAACGAACGGGTCGAATACAATAAGGACAATCAGTCTATAAAAAAAGAAATGGTCTCAGCTCCAATTTTTTCAGCCTGGAAGGAGGGCAAACTGATGTTGCGAAACGCATCGGTTGAAGAATTGGCCAAACAATTAAGCAGGTGGTACAATGTAGATGTGATCATCGAGAACTCAAAAAACATTGACATTCGCTACCGGGCAACCTTTGAGGACGAAAATTTAAAGGAAGTACTTCGGCTTTTAAAAATAACTTCCCGACTTGATTATAAAATTGAGGAGAGGACCAAGAAACCGGACAGTACCTTTACGAAACAACAAGTCACTCTGAGAATTTTATAATATACATTATCAACTAATTAACTAAAATTGCCTATGGAGGATAAGATCTTTTAAAAAAGAACAGGAAAGCGTTGGCCCGCCTCCCTGTTGTAATTAGCAGTACTAAAAAAAATTAAAATCCACTAACAGTTCAAAAGTATGAATAAAAATTTTAAATCCGGGGATAGTTATGCCCCGCTACTAACAAAACTTTTTCGAATTATGCGATTAATGATCTTATTGCTTGTTCTCGGAATTAACAGTCTGTCGGCTGTCACAAGCTATTCGCAATCGACTAAAATTACTTTAAAAACATCGGACACGCGGGTTGAAGATGTACTCAATCAGATTGAAGAAAAAAGCGAATTCTATTTTCTCTTTAATCAGAAACTTATTGATATCAACCGGAAAGTATCAATAAATGTGAAGGATGAGAAAATCTCCGCAATTCTCGACAACGTTTTTGCCAATACTGATGTAAAATATCAGGTTATTGATCGTCAGATAATACTGACAACCAGCAGCGCAACCCAAACTCAGCAAGCCAACACAAAGAAAGTATCCGGTAAAGTTACTGATGCGTCAGGTGGTTCATTACCAGGCGTTTCAGTTGTTGTAAAAGGGACAACAAATGGGGTAATCACCGGCATGGATGGAACCTTTTCAATTTCCAATATCGCCGAAAATGCCACCTTGCAATTCTCCTTCGTTGGGATGAAAACACAGGAGGTGCCAGTTGCAGGTAAAAGTACAATAGTCATAGTCCTGGAAGAGGAAACAATTGGATTAGAGGAAGTTGTAGCAATTGGATATGGTACTGTGAAGAAGGTTGATATGACCGGTGCGATTGCCTCAGTAAAGGGCGAAACGATCTCCAAGCGGGAGACAACCCAACTTTCATCAGCCCTTCAGGGAGCAACTGCGGGTGTAATGGTCACCAGGAGCAACAGTGCACCGGGCGCAGGAGCTACCATCAGGATTCGCGGGATTACAACAATCGGAACCAATGATCCATTGATTATCGTGGATGGTATTCCTGTTGGCGGAATGGACGATGTGAACGCGAAAGATGTTGAATCGATGTCGGTTTTGAAGGATGCTGCTGCTGCTTCAATCTATGGATCAAGGGCTGCTGCAGGTGTTATTTTGATTACTACCAAACGTGGAAAGACAGGGGCTTCAAACATCAGTTACAATTATGAATATGGTATTGAGAAGGCAACACAAATGCCTACCTATACCAATGCGGTAAAATACATGCAATATGCCAACGAGCAGAAATGGAACGACAACAACAATGTAGGTTCTGTTTATCCGGTATTTGCGCAGGACTACATCACCAACTATCCTACCAATAATGCTTCCAACCCTGATCTCTATCCTGATACGGATTGGAATGCAATGATATGGGAAAAGAACGCCATCCGGAAATCACATTCCCTTACTTTCAACTCAGGTACCAAAAACCTGCAGACCAACGCTTCATTTACTTTGAGTGATGTTGGCGGACTTTATGCATTAAAAAGCTACAAGCGCATGACCGCCCGGGTCAACAATGATGTCACGATCAACAAATATTTGTCGGCTACCATTGATTTGAGTATTAAACGGGTGGAGTCAAGTTCTCCGACAGTCGAAGCAAATGCAAATGCCCAAAAACCTGGACCGATCTATGCTGCACTTTGGGCTGACGGAAGGGTTGCCGCAGGTAAAGCAGGCGACAACAGGTATGGACAACTCGTTAATGGGGGTGTGTATAAGGGTTGGAACAACCAGCTTTCCGGGAAAATCTCTTTGGATTTGAAACCCTTTGATGGCCTTAAGCTATCGGCAATCTTTTCTCCTACTTTCAATTATGACAAAAGTAAAAATTTCACAAAGGCAGTTCCCTACACCAATTACAACGATCCAAATACCGTTGTCGGATATTTAGGAGCTGTTACAACTACGTCATTGAGTGAAGGTCGGAATGATGGATATTTCCATACCACCCAATTCATTGGCAATTACACAAAAAGTTTGGGCAAGCACAATCTCAATCTGATGGCTGGGTATGAAAATTATTACCAGACCTACGAGAACCTGGGAGCTTCGCGAGATGCCTATGAATTAACGAATTATCCATACCTTGATGCTGGTCCGCTTACGTTGCGCGGCAATAATGGTTCAGCCTGGGAGTATGCTTATCGTTCTTTCTTTGGCCGTGTTATGTATAATTTTTCCAACAAGTATTATCTTCAGGCAAATATCAGGAGAGATGGTTCATCCCGATTTGATCCAAAGTACCGTTGGGGAGTGTTTCCATCGTTCTCTGCAGGATGGGTACTCTCAAATGAAAATTTCATAAAGAACGTACCAGCTATTTCGTACCTTAAGTTAAGAGCTTCGTGGGGAGCTCTGGGCAATGAGCGGATCGGTAATTATCCTTACCAGGCAGCCATCAGCTTTGGAAGTACACCCCTTTACATGGCAGGAGTAGCTTCAGCAGCCACTACAGCAGCACAAACACAATATGCGATTCCGAATATTTCATGGGAAAAGACCGAAACATCCGATATTGGACTGGATGTCAACTTCTTAAACAATAAGCTTCAAATTACTGGTGATTACTATCTCAAGACAACAAAGGACATGTTGCTGGCGTTGCAGATACCACCATCCCTGGGTTTTGACAATCCAAACCAGAATACCGGGAAAATGGATACCAAAGGTTGGGACTTTGAAGTAACCTGGAATGACAAAATTGGCGAAGTAGGTTACTCGGCCTCCTTTAACCTTTCAGATTTTAAATCAAAAATGGGAGACCTTGGTGGCACCGAGTTTATTGGCGACCAGATAAAGGTAAAAGGAAGTGAATTCAATGAGTGGTATGGTTACAAATCGCTGGGACTTTTCCAGGATGCTGCTGATGTTGCAGCTTCAGCCAAGCTTTATGCCAATTCTAAACCTGG